>JAKSOG010000130.1 GCA_024405715.1 Victivallaceae bacterium
GAACCCATGTTGCCGGGATGAGAACCCGATGTCCTAGGCCACTAGACGATAGGGACTTGCCTTGCATAATATAGCACGACACGGCGCGTTTTTCAAATGGACGCCGCTCAACGCTCCGGAACGGGCTCGGTACGTTGCAATTTCCGGCGCGGGACGCGCAGTTTTTCTTTCCCGGAAAGCACCGCATCAAGATGGGCATCAAGGATCGCGTCGCGGGATGCGGCGCGGCGGTCGATTTCCTTTTCGATGCTTGCGGCGCGGCGTTTCATCGCTTCCGCCTGACGGCGGTGCAAGGCAAGACGGCGGTCGAAACCGGATGCGAGTTTTTCCCTCAATTGCGCTTTCAATGCGGCTTTTTCCGCTTCGTCCGTACTCGCGATGCAACGGTCGACGATTTTCTGCATTTCTTCATAATGCGCGAGTTTTTCCCGGTAAACCGCTTCGGCGCGCTTTTCCATTTCGGCACGGAATTTTTCCGGCTCGTCGCGCTGAAGTTTCATCAACTCGGCGCGTTCCGCGTCGTTCAGACAGGAAAACGCTTCCCACATACAGGAATCCATACGGGGATTTCCCTTTTCAGAGGCGGTCGCCGAAACGGCGCAGACCATGCAAAAAGCCAGACAGACACAAAAATTTTTCATAAAAACCAATCTCCGTCGTTCGGGAAACAAACGTTCATTTCGGAACTCAAATCAAAACACTCCTGATCGAGCGCGCTCCAATCGGCAAGTCCGGCAAGTTCGGCGCGCGCAACGCGCTGTTGCAGAGGATAAATGAATGCGCCCGCGATCAGCAATGCCGCCGCGGCGGCACCGAACCCCCACGCGATGCGGCGCCGACACCGCCGACGGACGAGAAAGCGCGACGCGGCGCCCAGCACTTTTTCGTCGAGATACGGCGGCACCGGAAGCGTTTTCGGCAGATATTCGCAACCTTTCATCTTTCTTTATCCTTCTATTTCCCGACCGTCCCGGCGAGTTTTTTCCGCAACGAGCGCAACGCATATTGCATCCGGCTCAACACGGTGTTGACCGAAACGCGCTGCATCGTCGCGATCTCGCGGAACGAAATTTCCTGTTGGCGGAGCAGAAAGACTTCTCTTTGCTCCGGCGGCAACTCCCGCAACGCCGCTTCGATCGCCCTGCCCGTTTCATCCGCCGCGCGTCTTTCTTCCGGTTCCTCGCATCGCGGCGCGGCGACCGCAGGCGGCAGTTCCGCATCAAGCGAATCGGTCGGGTATCGGTTTCTCCGCCGACAACGATCCCAATAATAATTGCGGCCGATACGCAACAGCCAGGCGCCGAATTTCCCGTCATCCCGGTAACGCGGCAACTTGTCGAGCGCCCGGATCCAAGTCTCGGAAAAAACCTCGGACGCCTCCGCCTCACTTCCGGTCAAATGGATCAGAAATCCGTAAAGTTGTCCTTTGTGACGGCGGTAAAGCGCTTCAAAAGCCGCCTCGGCGCCGCCGAGGAAAGCGCGTATCAGCGCGATGTCATCCGCCTTTTCCCAAAGACCGCCCGTATCTTTCATCTCTTCCATATCATAACGACGGGACAGACGTTTTTATTGCCGTGTTTTCGTCAAAAATTTCCAAAAAAACTCGTCGTTGGCAAGCAACCCTTCGGGGACGCCATCGTCGAGCGTGCACCACTTGACGCTCTGGTTTTCCTGCGGTGCGGGAACGGCGTCGGGAGCGATCGCGGTCCGCAGAAAATCAATCATGAGCGCGCCTTTGCGCAGACGGCAGAGCGTATCGCCGACGCAACCGTTGAGCGCAAGTTCTTCGCGCAGTTCGCGCGCCAACGCTTTTTCGGGAGTTTCACCGGCTTCGACTTTCCCGCCGGGGAATTCCCATCCGAAAGGCGGTTTGTCCTGCGGACGGGAAGCAAGCAGCACGAAATTTCCGCGGCGGATCACGGCGGCGACGACGTAAACGCTTTTCATCGGAGGAAACTTTCCAGCAATGCGAAAAAATTTCTCGCGCACACTTCCGCCAAAAGAAAAAGATACCGGATCCCGATGATCAGCGCCAGCGTCAGAAACAGGGAAATCCCCCGCACGACTTCGGTGCGGAAAAATCCGTTGTCCGGAAAAAACGCACGCAAAACCATATTTCCGTCCAATCCCGGAAGCGGCAGGATATTGAGAAAAAAGAGCACGAGATTCATCACTCCGCCGTAATAAAGCATCGCCGCCGCGAACGCCCGCGTCGAAAAGTGGACACAGTACCAGCATCCGGCAAGAAACAATACGCCGAGCACAAGGTTGGTCAGCGGTCCGGCGAAGGCGACCGCCGCCGCGGAGCGGCCGCGCAATTTACGCCGATCGACGGGCGCCCGCCCCCAGGCGATGCCCCCGAGACAAAAAAGCAGAATGGACCATGCTCCCATTTGCCGCCACGGATTGAGCGAGAGATGACCGCGCGAAGCCGCGGTATCGTCGCCGCATTTCAGCGCGACAAACGCATGCATATACTCGTGGCAGGAGACCGAAAAGAAAACGATCAGAGCGGCGGCGAAAAAGAAACGGGGATTCCGCCAAAGTTGGGTGATGAAAAGATCCATGGGATACGCTCCGCCGGATTCTATTCGCTTGTTGCGGCACGGGTCATCAGCGAACGGATCGATTCCCGGACGTCGCGTCCTTCGTAAAGGAGTCGGTAGATCTCGTCGATGATCGGCGTGTCGGCGCCGACTTTGCGGGCAAGCGCGTAAGCACCTTTGGCGGTCCATACGCCTTCGGCGACGGACATTCCCATTTCGCGCAGGATGTCGTCCAGTTTCCGGCCGCGTCCGAGTTCTTCGCCGACGTGACGGTTGCGGCTGTGGCCGCTCGTACAGGTGACGATAAGATCGCCAATCCCGCTCAAACCGGAAAAAGTCGCCGCGCATCCGCCGAGCGCTTCGCCGAATTTGCCCATTTCGCTGATCCCGCGCGTCATCAACGCCGCTTTGGGATTGTCGCCGAGTTTCATCCCGTCGATCACGCCGGCGGCGATTGCCATCACGTTTTTGAAAGCGCCGCCGAGTTCCACGCCGACGACGTCGCCCGAAGTGTAAATGCGGAAATTTTCATTCATAAAGGCGTTCTGCACAAGACGCGCGGCTTCCGCGTCGGTCGAAGCCGCCGTCACCAGCGTCGGCACGCCGCGGGAAACCTCTTCCGCGTGGCTGGGACCGGAAAGCGTCACGAAGCGCACTTCGCCGAGTTCCTGACGGACGATTTCGCTGATGCGGAACCAGGTGTCGATCTCGATCCCTTTGGCGACATTGACGATGATGCGCTCTTTCGACACCGGAGCGAGCGCGAATTTTTTCAGCACGCCGCGCAAAAATTGCGTGGGGGTCGCCAACACGCAGACGGCGCTGTTTTCGACCGCGCGGACGAGATCGCTTTCCAGAACAAGTTCTTCGGGGAGCGTCACGCCGGGCAAAAAGCGTTCATTGCGCCGCGTGGCGCGCATTTTTTCCAGATAATCGGGAAAGGCGCCCCACAGCGTCACGTCGTGACGGTTTTTCACCAGATTCATCGCCAGCGCCGTTCCCCAGCCGCCGTCGCCGATCACCGTTATTTTCATCATTCGCCCCTTTCCCGAAAAAAATGGTCTTTGCTTAATATACGCGCGCAGTTTCACTTTCGCAAATCGCCGACCGGAGAAAGATTGCTTTCGGTCGCCAGCACTTCGACGATCCGCCCGCGCGGAAACATTCCGGAAGGGGCCGCGACTTCCAGATAGTGATCGCTCCAGCCGCGCATCAGAGAACCGTCGTCGCGCTCGAAAATCACCCCGAAACGACGACCGATCTCACCCGTGCGGAATGCTTCCGCGCTTTGCCGCGCCACGGCGCGAAGACGCGCGGCGCGTTCTCTGGCGACGATTTCGGGGATCCTGCCGGGCAATTTTTCCGCGGCGGTGCCGGGGCGCGGCGAATAAATGAATTGATGGATGTTAGCGCAACGCATTGCTTCGATAAGATCGCGCGATTCGGCAAACTCCTCTTCGGGGTCGCCGGGGAAACCGACGATGACGTCGGTTGCGAGGTGAGGGC
>JAKSOG010000131.1 GCA_024405715.1 Victivallaceae bacterium
CGCCCGGCTTTCCCGCCGCGCCGCAGTAGAATACGGCTTTAAACAGTCCGAAAGGCAGGTCAATTCCTACATTGACCTCGGCGATTACGACGCCGCCCACCGTCTTATCGATGCTTACGCTTCAAGCGAAAACGGCACCCCGCTCTATTCCTCCGATCAAGCCAAAACCATGCACACCTACATCGACCGGAAACAGCAATATAACGCGATCGCCGGCGCCGCCGGCAGTCCGACCGGAAAGATCCGTATCGGCAATGAAGATCTTGACGTCCGCGAAGCATTGACCGCGCGCAAGAATAACGGCGTTTACCTAAACTTCCCGCTCATTTCGGAAAAAGAACGCGACGCCCTTGTCAAGATGGCGAAAACTTACGCAGACGGCCGCGATGTCAAACTGACCGACAACATCCTCGCCGCCCGCGCCGAAGGACGCGTCCTTTACGACAACCAAGAACTGAAAGCAATGCACGCACAAGGATTGATTTCCGGAAAACAGTACAAACAATATGTTTCCTGGAACAACACGCACGAAAGCGCCGTACAAAAAGGCAAAGATGCGGCATGGACATCGGCAAAAGATCAATGGATCCTCGATAATCTTTATTCCGATGCCGGGACGGAAAAAATGTTGTCTCCGGGGCAAGCGGAGGCGCTTTGCGTTGAGGCACGGGAACTTTGCGGCGGACGTGCGTCCGAGTGCGCAAAACTTTTTGACCTCATCCGCAAACGCGTTGCCGGAGTACAGAACGGGAACGACGTCTTGAAAACCGCGCGCGGAGCGCAGATCAAAGAATATCTCGAAGGATTCGACGATCTTGCTTTCGGATTCGGCGTCGGAGATAAGCCCGACGAAAACACCCCGCGCAATCAGAAAACCAATACAATCGATACTACCTCGGGATTCATCAAGGAACAACGCGCCGAGGCCTACGCCTGGGCGATGCGAACTTTGGAAGAATACCCCGATTTAAGCGCCCGCGAGATCATTAATCTTTTAGACGAAAGAATGAAAAAAGTAAGAAACGGCGTCATCGGACGCCTTTTCGACGATTACGAAAGAGAGTTTATCCAATATGGCGACCAACAATAATGATGAATATCTTGCGGATACCGCAGCAATCGGAACGATAACGGATCCTTCGATGCTCGAAGCCGATGACGCTCTTGAACGGACTCAATCGGACGCCTTCCCGGAGGTTTACAAAAAATCGACCATAGAACAACGCCGCAAGATCGTCTCCGACCGCATTGACGCCATTTGCCAAGCCGATCCCGAAATGCGCGACAAAATCGAATGCGCTTTTTATCACAGTAAAGTTTCTCTCGGCCTGGAAGACGGCAAAGTACCGATCAGGAAAAGCATTTTTTTCTGTCTTTCCAATGTCGATGCGCTCAACAAAACATATTTCGGCCGCGATATTTCCAGCGCCGACGCCGCCAAAATCCTTCGCGATCACGGCGGGACGGATATCTTTAATCCATTGCGGCACGACCAGGAATACGCCGTACGGGATTTCAAGCGACAAATCCGGCAGACGCTCGAAGACGCTTTAATGAACGATGCTCCCGCCGGATATTCGGAAATTCGTCCCGCCGGACACGGCACGACGCCGATCAATCCGGACGATCGCGCAAAATCCATCTACGAAGCGTATGTGCTCCCGCTTTTTTCGCCATCCGGAATGCGGCTCGATGCCGACGGGCAATGGACGCCGAGCGACGACAACCCTTTCAAACTGCTTGCGGGAAACGTCCTCGCTGCCGCTGAAAAACCGATCCTAAATGTCGGAACCAAAATCGCCGACCCGTTCGTCAAACTTTTTTCTTCCGAAACGCAATACAACGATTTCCGGAACTACGTTGAAACCCTCGGTGCCGCGCTGGACAAACAGCGCAACGATTCCGCCCGCGCGCTCGGGCATGATCCTGATTTTCAGTGGAGCAACGGCGGCAACGCCGGAGATTATGCCCGGCAGATCGCCCGTGCCGGCGTTTTTATGGCGCCAGACCTTCTTCGTCTTGCCGTCGAAACGCAACTCGCAGGGCCTTCCGGAACGATGATCATCGAAGGATTGAATGCCGCCGGAGAAACCGATATTAATCTCGGTCGCCAAGGTGTCGATTTTCAAAAGCGGAATACCGCCGCCGCCGTGTCCGCGTTGTCCACGATGTTTACTTTTTATGTCATGGGCAAGGCGCAAAAGTTTTTCAATCCCGCAAAACGCGTCGCCGGAGCCGCCGGATTCAATTCCCAAGGATTTCCCGCCATCGTCGCCACCGACGGCAAAGAGATTTTTGCCCGGCAAATCGGCTCCGAAGTTTTTCCCGAAGCCGCCGGATTTTACAAGACTTTTTTCGTCGATCTGATCGAAAAATCCTGGCTCAACTACGCCAAAAACGTCCTCGGCGAAACCGCCGCCGTCGGCGCGGCTTCCGCCGTGTCGACCCTCGCCGAAAATTTTGCCAATATCGCTCTCGGTCTCGAAAAAAAAGAAAACCTTTGGAAAGGTATTCCGGAAAAAGCAGTCGTCCCGATGCTCTTTGCTTTCACTTCCGCCAACGCCCGCTACGGACGTGCGATGAACGCAAAGGACTTTTACGCCGGATTTTTCCGCGATCCCCAAGAGCCGTATGTCTATCGCGACGCCCGCGCCAGCGTCATCAAAGGGTTGCTCGCCAATGGCGGAGGAAACCCCGTAATGACCAGCGCGGTCAAGCCGATTTCCCCGATCAGTACAGAAAGCGGCGGCGATGCGATTGCCAAACTTTGCGGGTTTCATTCGCCCGGATTTTTGTTGGACGTCCCCAACCGTCCCTTCATTGATTACATGCGTTATTCTGCGCTCGCCGCCCAAAGCGATTTTCCTGTCGACTTTTTGCGGCTCGATCCCGCCGATCAGATCGCACAGATCGAACGGTGGAAAACCGCGGACGGCGACAACGGACTTGAACGGACTCAAACGGACTTGAACGGACAAAAACGGACGATAACGGACAAGGACAACGAAAACGACGCCGGGCAGATGATGCAACTGGACGGAATTGCCCGCGCTCAACTGTATTTCGGCGACCGCAACGGCAAAATGGCCCACCGCGCCGGCGACGTGATCGCCGCCGCCGAGGCGTGTAAAAAGGATTTCCCGCAACTGGATCTCGGCGTTTTCAACTCCGCGCAGGAGTTTCCCGAAGATGTCAAAAAGGAGATCTCCGCGCAGGGATTTTCGCTCAACAGCGTCCGCGCCTATTACCGCGACGGCAAAATCTACGTTAACGCCGAAAAAGTCCGTCCGGCGGAAGTCGGCCGCCTGGTCATCAAGCACGAATTGACGACGCACGACGGCATCAAGCGCGTTTTCGACGCCGAAACGCGAAAAATGGTTTTTGACGCGATCCGCCGGGACAACGCGCAGGATCTTCAAGACTTTTGCGCGCGTACCGGATACGACGTCAACAGCGACATCGCCGTCGAAGAATACCTTGCCGAGCGTTGCGAGTTGGAAGGCAACGACTGGCGCAAACTTTACGCCGCCAATCAGGAGGCGATTCATGCTTTTGCCGAGGGAAACGGCACACCGACGGGAAGCGACGAATTCAAGCGGCGGGCGACTTATGCGTATTTTGACGTGCATCCGGAAGAACTGCCGAAAGTGGCGTGGTATGAAAGACTTTATGCCGCTTTCAAAGCCGCGCTCCGCAAACTTTTTTCCGGCCGCATCGCCGGTTTTACCGACGTCGATTTCCGGAAACTTTTCCGCGATATGTGGAAGGCCGTCAAGGAAGATCGGCCGTACCGGCAGGGGGCGGATATGGAAGGACGGGCGCTTGCCAGAAAAGATGCGAACGGAAACTATGTCCAGGAATTCGGACAGAGAAACACCATCGTCCCCGATAATACGCCGCTGAAAATCGTCCCGGTTTCGACGATGCAGTATGTTTCAACCGCCGGAAACGCCGATGAGATTGCCGCTCATCACTTGCGTACTGATGACGCGGATAACATCATAAAAAGAAAAATCATTCAGACCCACTTCTTTCTACTAGGACAGAGGGCT
>JAKSOG010000132.1 GCA_024405715.1 Victivallaceae bacterium
CATTTCCGAACAAAAAAAAACTGCAACTTGCGTTGCAGTCCTTTTTGCTCAAAAATGGTGGTGGGAGGTGGATTCGAACCACCGAAAGCGGTGCTAGCAGATTTACAGTCTGCCCCCTTTAGCCACTCGGGAATCCCACCATTGGAGCGGGTAACGGGGGTCGAACCCGTATAACCAGCTTGGAAGGCTGGTGCACAGCCGTTATGCCATACCCGCGATACCCTGTCTTACGCCGAGATCTATGGTGCCGACGGAGGGAGTTGAACCCTCACTCCGGTGGAGGAACTAGGACCTGAGCCTAGCGCGTCTGCCATTCCGCCACGTCGGCTTCTCGACTTTTCTTATCAGCTCCGCCCCCGTTCACAGGACGGTTTCTTAATATATGCCCTGTTTTCCGCTTTTGCAAGTTCCATCAATGAAAAAAAACGCTTCCGGCTCAACACCGGAAGCGTGCGACTTCAAAAACGCCCTTCAACACTACTTTTTCAAAATCAGGATCGTGTCCTTGGCGACGTTCTCAAATACTTGCGTTTTCCCGTTGTATTCGACCGTCAGCTTTTTCACCGGATGATAGCAGAATACCGCCGCTCCGTTCTCGCCGACCCACGTCGTCCCGAAATCCGTTTCCCGGATAAAGGGCATTTTCGTCGTTTCCAGCGCTTCGTTGATCAATACATTCAATTTGCCGATGCGCTCCAGTTTCTCGATCTCGTGCGGCGAACGCTCGAATTGCAGCGCGTACCCTTCCGTATGCGTCAGCATAAACGCATCGTACATCGCCATCCGGAAATAATCAAGGTCGATGTCGTGCACTTCGTTGGAGTAATTCAACCCGCCGAGCAACGCGAATTCATTCCCCGAATAAGGCAGATAGACCTGACGCCGATACCAGTAGGAATTCAACCCCAGCGGCGTACACCCTTCGATCCCGAACTGAATGCCGTTGTCGTGATAGAATTTGTAGATCTCCAACGCGGCGTCCAACCCGATTTTCGATTCCTCGCCCGCGAAGTTCACGTTGCCCGTCTGCGTTCCGCCCATATCGGTGTAGATCGCACCCATCCCGTTTTTCACGGCGGTCGAAATGATCTCTTTGTACCACGCCTGCACGTCGGGATTGTTCATATCCAGCACCGGATGGATCCCGCTGTACGCATAAATCGACCCGTCCGGATTCCGCAAAAAGAAATCTTTGCGCGCATGCACCTTTTCTCCGTCGCCGTGCGTGTAGTCCGACGGCGTCCACGGACGCGGACGCATCCCGTTTTCGCGGATCACCTGAAACGCATTGACCACTTCCGCCACCGATTCGATCGAACTCGGACAACGCTGCAGATGGAACTGCTGGAAATGCAGTTTCCCCGCCGCTTCGATCGCTTTGCGCGGCTCGTCGCCCGACAGCGTATTGGTGTGGCTTGCCGTCGGCACCGACGGGATCTCCTTCAAATTCGCCGCCTTGCGCAGATTGTGGCGCTGGAATTGATACATCGCCATCCAGTCGTTATGCGGCGTTTCCGCGCCCGCCGAAAATCCGTGCCAGACGAATTTCGTCGCGATCGGAGCTTTGCGGCGACCGACCGTCACGGAAAGATTTTCTTTGATCGCTTTGGCGCCTTGCCCGACCGAAGGATTCACTTCGACCACCTGCGGCGCTTCGGTGAAGGAACTGTAGATCCCCTGCGGCGCGACGATCCAACTGAAGGGCTGTCCCGCCGAGAAAAAACCATAACTTCCGCAACTTTGCGCTTTTTTGCCGGAGTAATCGAATTCCGCGTAGCCGCGCGGGCTCGCATAGCAGGCAAGACGCTTGACCTGATGACCCTCCAGCGTTTCTCCCAACGCGATCTCGTTCGGAAAGGCGATCGTCTGCAAACAGCCCTTGTATTCCAGCACGTTGATGCGGTCGGCGATGCAGTCGTAATGCCGTTTGTCGAGGTCGAGCGTCCCCGCCTTGATTTCCCAATCGAATTTTCCGGACTCATTGCTGAAGTGAAGCGCGACACATCCATTCGCGGCATCCACGCCGTCGAAATGCCAGGAAACAAGTTTCGATTCCGTCGCCTTGCGCATATTTTCGACCGCTTCGGCGCCGACGAGATTTTGTTCCATCGCTCCGAAAAATTTCATTTTCGGCGCTTCGACGTATTTGAGTTGTGCGGTTTTCTGTCCCGGATAGGTCACGGCGACCGCGCCTTTTTCGTCGATTTCCAACCGCGTGCCGTTGGCGAATTTCGCCACGGTTTTACCGTTTTCGTTCGTCAGGACCGGCGTGCCGGGGACGTCGGCAATGTCCCACTTCACTTCGTCGATCCGGACCGACGATTCGGCGATCTCTTGTTGCGGGACGACGGCGCTGTGTTCCATCAGTTTCGCGGGGGCGACTTTGACATTCGTCGAATTTCCCACCATCGTCGCCAGCAGCGGACTGCCGTACGCCCACGCCATGATCTGCCGCAGACCCCGGACGCGATCCCAGTTGAACGCGAAAAAGACGACTTTGCCTTTGCCGAAATTCTTTTCCGCGATCAGCGCGCCGAGGGGGTAATCGTTGGCGGTGGAACGGATTTCCGAAATGACTTTCGCTCCCGGCACCGCGGGATAAATGCAAGTGCCGTCGAAAACCGAAAGCTTTTCCGGCAGGAAAGAAAAGATTTCCCCTTCCGGACGGGTGGCGTAATATTCCAGCGCGTCGCCGGAAACCGCTTCCCCGCCGAGTTGCACGGGCAGGATGTCCTGCAACGAATCCGGCACGGACCCGTTGAAAAAGACCGTGCCGCCATCCTGAACGTATTTTTTCAGCGCTTCGATGCGCGGCGCCGTGAAGATCTTTTTCATATTCGCCGCGGGGATCGCCGTGAAAAGCACCGCTTTGTATTGCCCGAGTTGCGCAAACGAAGGCGTGATGCCGTCTTTCGCTTTGGGTTCTTCCTTGTCGGTCAGGAACGTTTTGATCGACGCGCCGCCGAGACCGTCGAGATAAACGCTGTTCACGCAAGTTACGCAGAGTCCCGCTTTCGCCAGCGTGTCGGCGGTGTCGTTCGCCACCCACGGACGGTTGCCGTGGAAAAGCAAAAGTTTGGCATGGCTTTTTTCGCCGCGCACCGGCAGATTGATGCGCACGACTTCCTCGCCGATGCGTTCCGCTTCGGGGAGTTCTTTCGCCGACGTATCATCGACTTCAAAATTCGGGTCGTCGCTGAAGACCAGCGCGTCGATGCGCGAGAAACCGGATGTCGAGGTCAGCGTGACGGTATTTTCCCCCGCGACAAGCTGGACCGGGAGTTTGCGTTTTTCCCAGATGTATTGCCCGCTTTTGTCCGGGACTTTTTTGTCGCCGAATTTGCCGATCTTGCGGCCGTTGAGCGCGATCTGCGTTTTGCGGTAGTCGCCGCACATCGTCAACGCCCGTACGGAAAGATAATAGTTCCCCGCTTTTTCAACTTTGAAGGATCCCTTGGCGACGACGCCTTCCTGCTGATTCGAGTAGAGCATTTTCAGTCCGGATGCCTTGCCGTCGGGCGCGACCTGCCATTTTCCGAGATCGTTGAGTTTTTCCGCTTCAATGCGGAAAGCGGTCCCCCGGGCGGCGAAGCAGGCGGCGACGCCGAGCATCGTCAAAAGCAATTTTTTCATTTTTTTCTCCTGATTGGATTGGGAAAATCGTCAATTCTACACAATATAGCACCGCTTTTTTGGAAAAACAACGTTTCCGGAGCAAAAAAAAACGGGCAGGGCGGAATTCGCCTTGCCCGCGGAAATCAAACGGAATTTCAGTCGATCGATTCGAGTTCCTGTCGGTGACTTCGCCCGCGTCGTCGGAGGGTTTATAGTCGGCGTTGTCGGTGAAAATGATCGAGTCGATGCGGCTCGACGCCGAAAGCGGGATCAATTCGATTTTCATCTGACCTTCGGTGAGTTCGACCGGCAGCAGCGCGCGCTTCCATTTATATTCGGGTTTGCCTTTGGTGGCGACGGGACCGTCGCCGAATTTTCCGAAACTCTGACCGTTGATCTTGACCTGCGTTCTGCGGTATCCTTCGCCGAAATCCA
>JAKSOG010000133.1 GCA_024405715.1 Victivallaceae bacterium
GATCCAGATCTGGATCGGATAGATCACGATCGCAGTCGGCGGCGTCGTGATGAATGTGCCGAGGATCGCGCCGATCTTGGATCCGCGCACCAGAAAGGAAAGCGGCACGGCGATCGCCAGCTGGCAAAACACGGGGATCACGCACCCCACGGCGACGCCCGCCGCCCAACCGCGGGCGATGTACTCGGGCGTACCTTTGCCGCGCACCGTCAGGTGGTAGACCGCGATCAGCCGATCCTTGAAACGAGTCGATTTCACGGGGTCGAGTCCTATTCGACCTGCGGCAGCGATGCCGACCGGATGCGGTATTCGTTGTAAAAATGACGCCCCCATCCGATGAGGCGTCCTTCGGAAAAGACCAGCGGCAGACATTCGTCCTCGGTCACAAGGGCGTCCGCCCAGACGGTTTCGATGTAGTAATACCAGACGTTCGGCTGGCAAAACGCTTCGTCGGACAGCGGTTCCCCCATAATTTCCAATACCTGCGCCTTGGTCATTCCGATGCGCAACTGCTTGGAATTTTCCACGGTGGTATGAGGCATGGCGCAACCGACGGCGAACAATGCGAGCAAAATCGCTCCGAGCAGACTGTTTTTCATCGGCGACTCCAAAAAAACGTGCGGCGGCTTCCCGCCGCACGGAATACGATCCTGATTTTCGATCACTCCGCGGGGGAGAAATCACTCTTGGCGGCTCCGCATACGGGGCAGACCCAATCTTCCGGGATATCCTCGAAGGCCGTCCCCGGAGCGATGCCGCCGTCGGGATCTCCCGCTGCGGGATCGTAAATGTAACCGCAAACATTGCACACATATTTTTTCATTTGCTTTTCTCCTTGTTGTATCCGCCGTATCCGGCGAAAGAACGCTTCTCTATTTTTTCCACAGACCGTGTTTGTTGCAATAAGCGCGGACAAGGGCGTCCGGCGACAATTCGACGTCGAAGAACGCTTCGGGCGCCTCCCCCGGCGCGAGATGATGACGACGCACGTCGCGCCCGTCGACGATCTCGATCCACTGGATGTAATGATCCTCCGCCATCGGATGCGGCAGGGAACCGACTTTCACGAGCACGCCGCCGTCTTTTTTTTCGACGACGGGAAGATGTTTTTCCGCCGCGCCGTCGACGGTGTTGATCCGCAACGCTTCCCAGGGGGCGTCGCCGACGCAGGAATCCTGCTTGCCGACGCAGACCGTTTCCAACACGGCTCCACAGCATTTGCAACGCACGATCTCATGGACGTTTTTCATAGGCACCTCCTTGTCTTCCGGCGGAGGGGATCCGCCTTCCGGAGTAAATATAATCTCGGACGCATTCCTTATCAAGGGCGCAACGGCAAAAAAATGCGATTTTAACGGCCGGGGAACGCATTGACAGCCGCGGGAAAATATGCTATATTGTAGCATTGTCAAAAAATTCCGGAAAAAAGGCGACGCAAATGAAAGATTTCACTTCCGACCGTTTCAGGGATCTGACCCTGTTGCATGCTTCGGAAAAACGATATCCGAAATCGCCCGGCGAGGCGAAACTTGAAACGTTCGAGAATCTCTACCCCGACCGGGATTACATCATCGAATTCGACTGCCCAGAATACACCTCGCTCTGCCCGGTCACCGGACAACCCGATTTCGGACATCTCGCGATCCGTTACGTCCCGGACAAACGCGGCATCGAAAGCAAATCGCTTAAACTCTACCGTGACAGGTTCGACAACGCCGACCTCTGCCTGGAAGAAGCGGTCAACCGCATCCTTGATGCGGTCGTCGAAGCGTGCGCGCCGCGGCGCGCCGAAGTCACCGGCCGTTTTTTCCCGCGCGGCGGCATCGCGATCAACGTCAAAGCGACTTTCGGAGGGGGGATCGATGAGTAGAATCCACCGCATCGAACGAGGTTCCGTCACCAGTGTGCCGGGATTTCTGGCGGCGGGCGTCACCGCCGGCTTCAAGCGCAGCGGCGCTCCCGATTTCGCGCTGATTTTTTCGGAAACTCCGGCGAATTTCGCCGGCGTTTTCACCTCGTGCAAGTTCGCGGCGGCGCCCGTGCGCTACGACCGCGACCTCGTCCTGCATCAACCGAAATTGCAGGCGGCGATCATCAACAGCGGCAACGCAAACGCCTGCACGGGCGAAGCCGGTCTGCGCGCGGCGCGCCGAAGCGCCGAGATCGCGGGGCGGGCGCTCGGCATTTCGCCGGATCTCGTCGCGGTGGCGTCCACGGGACGCATCGGAGTCCAGATGCCGATGGAACTGATCGGGCGCGGCGTCGAACTTGCCGTGCAGACGCTCTCCCGCGACGGCGGAGAAAAAGCGGCACAGGCGATCATGACGACGGACACCGTCCCCAAAGCGGCGGCCGTCGGGATCGAAGTCGGCGGCAAGCGCGTCACCATCGGCGCGATGACCAAGGGCGCGGGAATGATCGATCCGAAACTGGTCGGACCGCACGCGACGATGCTCTGTTTCATCGCCACGGATGCGAAAATCGGCAACGACGCATTGCAGACGATGCTGGAATGCAACGCGGAAAAATCGTTCAACCGCATTACCGTTGACGGCGATATGAGCACCAACGACACGGTGATGATCCTCGCCAACGGGAAATCCGGCGTCGAGATCCGTCCGGGGAGCGAAGACGAAGCCCTCTTTCAGGAAGCGTTGCTCGCATTGATGCAGGATCTGGCGCGCCGCATGGTCGGCGACGGCGAAGGATCGACCAAACTCGTCACGATCGAGGTCGTCGGAGCAAAAACCGAAGCGGACGCGAAAAAGGCCGCCGAAGCGGTCGCGAATTCACTGCTCTGCAAAACGGCGTGGTTCGGCAACGATCCCAACTGGGGCCGCGTGGTCGCGGCGCTCGGCTATTCGGGCGCGGAATTCGATCCGGAGCGCTGCGACGTCTTTTTCGGCGGCATTCCGGTCGTGCTTTCCGGCGGCGACGCGGGGACGGAGGAAGCGGATCTCCTGGCGACGGTCAAGGCGCCGGAATTCACCATCCGCTGCGACTTTCACGACGGCGACTGCTCCTACTGGGTGTGGAGCAGCGATATTTCCTACGAGTATGTAAAAATCAACGCGGACTATCATACGTAATCATGAAAAAATCGGACATCAAAGCATTGGTCATCACCGGCTTCGGCCTCAACTGCGAACGCGAAACCGCGGCGGCGTGCAAACTCGTCGGCGCGACGCCGGAACTCGTGCATCTCAACGATCTCGGCGTCAAACGCACGCTGGACGAATTCCAGTTGCTGTGTTTCATCGGCGGATTTTCTTTCGGCGACCACCTCGGATCCGGCACGGTTTTCGCCAACCGCGTCAAAGTGCGTCTGCAAAAGGATCTGCAGAAATTCATCGACGACGGGAAACTGGTCATCGGCATCTGCAACGGATTTCAGACGCTGACCCGGCTCGGGATGGTTCCCGCGCTCGACGGAAATTTTTTCCGGCAGACTGTCGCCCTCGCGCATAATGACACGGGACTTTTCCGCGACGACTGGTGCGAACTTGCCGCCGATCCCCAAAGCCCCTGCGTATTCACCCGCGGCATCGACCGCGTGCGGTTGCCGCTTCGCCACGGCGAAGGGAAATTCGTCGCCGACGATGCAATACTCGACGAGTTGGAAAAACGGCATCTTGCGGTTTTGCGTTACGTCGACGCCGACGGTAAACCGGCGACGCAGTTCTCGGTCAATCCCAACGGCTCGTTGCGTTCCATCGCGGGCAGCTGCGACCCGTCGGGACGGGTTTTCGGTCTGATGCCGCATCCGGAGGCGTTTCTCTCGCCCTTCAACGCGCCCGACTGGACCCGCACCGGCGCCGCGAAAGAAGGCGACGGGGTGGGTTTTTTCCGCAACGCCGTCGATTACATCGCCGACAATTTTTGATGACGGCACCGATGCCGGCTTAAAAGAAGGAGAAAATCAAT
>JAKSOG010000134.1 GCA_024405715.1 Victivallaceae bacterium
CGCCATCCACCTCTATCACCAAACGCTTCTCTACACAAGCAAAATCGGCTATGTCCTTGCCGCCTCCGGCTCGGCGGTGGGGCTCGGAAACATCTGGCGTTTTCCCTATCTCGCGGCGAAACACGGCGGGGGGATCTTCCTGCTGACCTACCTTGTCTGTGCGCTCACATTCGGATATGCATTGCTCATCGCGGAAAGCGGGATCGGGCGCATGACCGGAAAAGGTCCGATCGGCGCGTACCGCGATTTCTGCGCGGAGAAAAAAGGTCTTCTGAAAATCATCGGCGCCGGAGGATGGATCAATGCGCTGGTGCCGCTGATCGTTCTGCCCTATTATTGCGTCATCGGAGGATGGGTGATCAAATACATTGCGGCGCTCGCCGGAAATCCGATCGCCGTTTTTGCGAAGGACGTTTTTGTGACGGGTGCGGACGGCGGACAAGTTTCCGCGTCGGCGGATTATTTTTCGCGTTTCATCGCTTCGACGCGGGAGCCGCTCGGATGTTTCCTGCTTTTTATGGGCATACTGGCAGCCGTCGTTTCTTCCGGCGTGCAAAAGGGCGTCGAACGCTTCAACAAGATCCTGATGCCGTTGCTCATCGTGATGATCGTCGCCATCTGCATTTACTGCTGTTTTCTCCCCGGCGCGCAGGAAGGATTGTGCTACTACTTGGCGCCGGATGTGTCGAAATTCAGTTTTATGACGGTGATCGCCGCGATGGGACAACTTTTTTATTCGCTGTCGATCGCGATGGGGGTTATGATCACTTACGGAGCGTATATGCGCCGGGAGGACGATCTGGTTTCTTGCGTCAATCAAATTGAATTTTTCGATACGGCGGTAGCGTTTTTCGCCGGACTGATGATCATTCCCCCGGTGGTCTCTTTCGGAGGCAAAGCGGCGGCGGAAAACGCGGGCGCCGGATTGATCTTCATCACGATGCCGCAGGTTTTCGCTTCGATCCCCTGCGGACGGATCGTCGGCGTCGTTTTTTTCCTGCTCGTGCTTTTTGCGGCGGCGACCAGCGCCGTTTCACTTCTGGAAACCGACATTCACAGTTGCTGTCAGGAATTGAAAATATCCCGCCGTAGCGCGCTTGCCGTCGTCGTCGCCGAAGCCGCGTTGGTCGGATGCATCACGGTTTTGGGGTACAGCGTGTTGTCGGACGTGCGCCCGCTTGCTTTCATAAGGCATTGCGCCGGTATGAACATCCTTGATGCGCTCGATTTCCTCTGCAACAGCATTTTGATCCCGGTCGCGGCGATCTTTACGACGCTTCTTGTCGTCGCGGTCATCGGACTGAAACGGTTTTCGGCGGAAATCGGGCAGGGGAAACCGTGGCGGAGAGCGGGCGTTTTCCGATTCTGCATGCGTTGGACCGTCGCGCCCTGTCTGTTGCTGATTTTGCTCTATTCGACCGGATTTTTCGATTGTCGTCCGGAATTGCGGACGCGATGAACGTTTTCCCCTCCTTTTTTGTGACGCGGCGCACTCGCAAAATCGCGCGCACGGCACTATATTAAGCAAAACACATCAAAATCAACCAACGAAACGGGTGACAAGTTATGCATTGGTCGGAAGAAATCGCAAGAAAAATCATCGCGCGCAATCCCGAAAAACCGGAATACGTCTGCGCCGCGGGGATCAGTCCGTCGGGGTCCATTCACATCGGCAATTTCCGTGACGTCGCAACCAGTTTTTTCGTGGTGCAGTCGTTGCGCAAACTCGGCAAAAAGGCGCGTCTGCTCTTTTCCTGGGACGAGTACGACCGTCTGCGCAAAGTACCGAAAAACGTCGCCGACATTGCCCCCGGAATGAATGAAAAAATGGAGCGTTATATCGGTTGTCCTTACGTGGACGTGCCCAATCCCTTCGGCGACGACGCGGAAAACTACGCCGTTTATTTCGAGCGTGAATTCGAGGATGCGATCCGGGAATTCGGTCTGGAACTCGATTACCGGCATCAGGCGGAAATGTACCGTTCGGGGAAATACGCGCAATATATTTTGACCGCGCTGCAAAAACGCGCCGAGATTTTCGACATCCTCGCGAGTTTCCGCACGCAGGAAGTCGCGGAAGGCGAACGCGAAAACTATTATCCCGTTTCCATCTACTGCCCGGAGTGTCATCGCGATACGACGCGCATCGTGAAACTTTCGGACGACTGCCGCGTCGCCGATTACGAATGCAAATGCGGTCACAAGGGGACGTTCGATTTCACGGCCGATCACGACTGCAAACTGGCGTGGAAAGTCGACTGGCCGATGCGCTGGCTTTACGAGCAGGTCGATTTCGAGCCGGGCGGCAAAGATCACGCCAGTCCGAACGTGAGTTATCAGACGAGCAAAGTCATTTCCGAAAAGATTTTCGGCTATCCCGCTCCGATCTTTCAGGGATATGAATTCATCGGCATCCGCGGGTGTACGGGCAAAATGTCCGGTTCGAGCGGGCTCAATCTCACTCCCGCGACGTTGCTCAAAATCTATCAGAGCGAGATCATTCTCTGGCTTTATTCGCGGTGCGTGCCGCAGAAGGCCTTTGACTTCTGCTTCGACGAAGGGATCTTGCGGCAGTATCAGGAATTCGACGCCCAGTACGACGCATTTTTGCGGGGCGAAGCGGATGAGACGACTGCGGAAGTCGTTTCCCGGTGTCTGATGCCGGGCAAAAAAGTAAGCACCGTGCCGATGAATCTGCTTGTTCAGCTCGGCTCGGTGGTCGATTTCCGCAGCGATCTCGTCGAAGTGCTGGTCAAAAAGATCGGGTACGGATATACCCGCGAAGAGATCGACACGCGCATCAAACTTGCGAAATTCTGGGTCGAACAGTGCGCTCCGGAAAAGAAAAACACGCTTTGCGTCTACCGCAACTGGGATGCCTACGGCACGTTCAACGACGAGGAAAAAGCGGACGTCGCGTCGCTGTTTTCCTATCTGAAAAAGGAGAATTTCACGCTTGACGAGTTGAAAACGGAACTTTACGACATCATCAAGCGAGATTTCCCCGCCGGCACCGATTTTTCGGTCGATCCCGCCAAAAGCGAAGTCCGCAAAAAGCAGGCGAAATTTTTCGCCGACGCCTACCGGCTTCTGATCGACAAGGAAGCGGGACCGCGGCTTTACCTTTTCCTTTTCGCGATCGAACGGGAAAAATATCTGCATCTGCTGGATTTCTCGACTCCCCGGCGCGAAGAGGAGGTCACTCCGCACGGCATCGTCGAAGCGGTCGTCGAAGAGAAAGAGGAAGTCCGCGGCGAGCCGGACCCCGTGAAACCGGTCAAACCGGAAATTTCGCTCGAAGACTTTTCCAAGCTGGACTTCCGCGTCTGCCGCATCGTCAAATGCACGGAGATCCGCAAATCCCACGACTGTTACAAACTTACGCTTGCCGACGGCATCGGGGAGCGCACGATCGTTTCTTCGGTTAAGGCATACTACAAACCCGAAGAATTGATCGGCAAAAAGATCATTGTCCTCGCCAATTTGGCGAGCAAGCGCATCACCGGCGTCACCAGCGAAGGGATGTTGCTTGCGGCGACCAACGGCGCGTGCGGCTGCAAGATCGTTTTCGTCGATGACGCCGTGCCGGAAGGCACTTGTCTGGCGTAACGGTCGGAACGTATTCGGAAAAAAACGCAAACAAAGGGAGTTGCGCGATGAAAAGGTTTTGTCTTTGGAGCGTGCTGCTGACCGTCCTGACGGCGTCGGCGTCGTCCGTTTTCGGACTGCAGGAAAAAATGCCGAAGTTTTCCGACGGCAAAAGCCGGGAAAAAGTGATGGTCTTCAACGGCGGACGTCCATGGGCGGCGCGCGATATGGCGCGGCCTCTCGTCAACAACGGCATCCGCGTCGCCGTTTTCAGCGGCGAATATCTGGCGGAGTTCAGCGGTGCTTCGATCAAACAGCATATGTCCGAT
>JAKSOG010000135.1 GCA_024405715.1 Victivallaceae bacterium
TACGGCAGAGGGAATTCTTGCGACTTTTCAGAATTTCAACGTCACCGGTTCCCCGTCGAAAGAATAGATCGTCGCGCTTCCGTTTTGAAAATAAAGCACCTGCGTATTGTCGTCGTCGGGAGAATACAACTTTTTCAAGGATGGATACGCTTCGAGCATCGACGCTTTGGCTTCGCGCCGGTCGTCGTTGACGAGCGTACCGGAAACGCGGATCCATTTCCCGTCTTTCAGGGCGCACAATTCGACTTTCCCGTTGGCGGCAAGTTGCCGGGAAACGTTTTTCTTTTTCCCCGTCTGAATGTAGAGTTTGCCGTCAAAAATATGAATGGTCCCGAAGGGACGCACACGCGGCTGATCGTTTTCGACCGTGGCGATGTAATAATGCCCCGCATCTTTCAGGAAACGGCAGACCTTTTCCTGATTTTCCGCTTTTTCCGTTTCCGTAAGTTCGGCGCCCGTACAGCAGAGTGCCACCGCGATCAGCGGCAAGATCCATTTCGCTTTCATCGTTTTCCCTCCCGGTTGTATCATATGCGTGAAACGGCTTTTTCAGCACGCCAGAAGAAGCAGGCGCACCGTCAACCCGGCGACGACGGGAATGGAAAAATTGTCGTCGATATGGATTTTCTTTTCAAAAAATTCCGCGAACGCTCCGGCGAGCGCGGCGGCGACGGAAAGACCAATCACCCGCATCGGAGCAAGACCGCTGAAAGAATAAAAAAGTGCGAACGCGATGCTTCCGGCGATGAGAAAAGCGAGAAATCCTTCGAGCGATTTCCCGTTGGAGAAACGGATCTTGCCGAAACGCCGTCCGATCAATGCCGCCGCCGTGTCGCCTCCGAGCATCAACGCCATGGACGCCGCCGCGAGTACGGGCGGAAACAACAGCAAAGCGACGCAACTTGCCGCCAGAACCGGCGGTCCGCCGCTGACGACCCAGTCGGATTTTTTCGGCTGTTGCCGCAACATATTCCGGAAGAAAAAATCATAGCATCGGCGGACGGTTGGTTTCCCCAACGCGTAAGCGTGTTCGACGAGGACGCTCCCGGCGGCGAGTACGCCGAAAAAGAGCACGAGTTCCCAACGGAAACGGGCGAAAACGAGAATGACCGCCGGCATCCAAAAGGAACTTAAATGGACGAGTTTGCGCCGGAGTTCGTCGTGAAAAGAGATGTCGCTCATCGTTCCCTCCTGAAAATAAAAAACGCCGCGATTTCTCGCGGCGTTGGAAAGACGCTTTACAAAATGTTGAGTTTGATTTTCAACTCATTGTCGCCGTAGGGAAGCACGATTTCCGAAATGCCGGAATTTTTCGCTTTGATGGCGATGCGGGCGACGTCGGTGTCAAAAGGCCAAAGCCCGACGTTTTCGTGCCGGATCTTGATGCGGCACTTGTCGGCGTCGAAAGATGCGATCTTCCACAGCAGATCGGCATCGGCATCCTCTTCAAGGAAAAATTCGGTTTCGCCGCCGAGCGGAAGCGTGATCTGATACGATTCACCGTCGAAAAGTTCTTCGGCCTTCAGTCTTGCCCCGTCGTTGATCGACACCGGCTGGACGGTATCCGTGGGACGCTGCATCTTGTCGAAGGTGCTGACTTTTTCCGGTTCCGGTTTCGGCGGCTGGAGTCCCGCGAGGATCTCCGGCGTGATCTCGTCGGTGAACGACGCTTCGAGGTCGCCGAAAACGACGTCCGCGGCGCCGACCGTGCTCAACACGATTTGAGCGGTCGCCGCATTTTCAGGAAAGCGGAAATAGTATTTCGCGTCAACACGTCCGTGTCCGGTACGGACCGGCCGGATCGGCGGTTCGTCTTCGTCGATGATCTGCTCTTGCGCGTCGAACGACAAAACGGTCATCGCCGCCTGTCCGCGACCGCTGGATTCCATCTCGACGATGAGGATCTTGCCGTTGACGGGAAAAGCGTCGGAAACGACGCGCTGAATATGATCGTCCTCCGTTTCGATGCGCAGTTCGCGGTGGTTCCGTCTGCCGGTGATGATGGACGCATCACCGTCGCCTTCGCCTTTGCTCCACCCGGGGGCCAGCGAGAAAGCGAATCCTTGAAAACTCCCGTTGATCGGCGCGGTCATATCTTCTTCGGCGGCGAGCGAAAACGCCAGCACCGAGGCGACGGCGGCGACGAAAATACTTTTTTTCATTTTTCCGATCCTTCTTCTTTCTATATAGGTAAAGATTGATTTTCCGTCCATAAATATAATGCAAAAAGAGAGAATCTGCAAGCGTTTTTTTTATTTTTCCGCGGAAAGAAACGCTTTCAGGCGTTCCCACTCCTTTCGGATCGCCGCCTTGCCGAGATCGTATGTCGCCTGCAGCCGGCGCGGATCGTGTTCGATTTTGCCGCTCGGCAACGGCGCTTCCGGGCGGATGACGAAAATTTCGCCGCGCTTTTCCTTTCCGGCGATCGCGTCGAGCGTCGCGTTGTACACGTTTGCGCGTTTTTCCAGCGCTTTGAAAATCGCGGGCATCGTGTGGAAAAAAGGCCGCAGGAGCGGCAGAAAACACGGTGTTTTTTTGCGGTAGTTGCGCGGCCGCGTCAAAATCAATACGTTGCGGTCGTATCCGAGCGACTCGAAAAAACGCAGCGGGATCGGGTCGGAAATGCCGCCGTCCAGATAACGGCGTTCCTCCAAATGCACCGGACGGCTGACCCCCGGCATCGACGCCGAAGCGCGAAGCCATTCCATCGTTTCGGGATCGGCTTCGACGCATTTGCGGTAACGGGGTTCGCCGCTGTCGACGTCGGTCGCCGTGACGAAAAATTCCGTCGGATCGTCGCGGAATGTTTCCGCGTCGAAAGGATCGAGCGTTTCGGGCAGAAGATGATAACAGAATTCTCCGCCGTAAAGATCGCCCGTGGTCAAAAGAGAATGAAAACTGCAGTAGCGTTTGTCGCGGCAGAAGCGCAAATTGTAGCGGAGCGCGCGCCCCGGTTGATGCGATTTATAGTTGCACCCGAACGCGGCTCCGGCGGAAACGCCGACGATCCCGTCGAAGCGGACGCCGTTTTGCATCAATACGTCGAGTACGCCGCAGGAAAAAAGCGCGCGCATCGCGCCGCCTTCGAGGATCAGTCCTTTTTTCATTTTTTCATCCGTTCGCCCGTCGGAAAAACTTGGTTCCGGCGATAATATAGCCCTTGTTCGGGAAAAGACAACTTTTTCCGGTTGCCTTTCGGACGGGGGAGGGTATATTAAAGCAAGGAAAGGAGCGCGGAAAATGTACGGTATGACGACGAGGATCCCCTTTGTCCACGCGGGGGACGACGGCCTTTTGAAGTTGCACGAAGCGGTGGCGATGATGATGAACGTCTGCCAGTCTCAGGACTCTCAGGAAACGGCATTCCGGGACTATCTGGCAAGCCGGCATCTCGCGGTTTTTCTTTTTTCGATGCAACTGGATATTTTCCGGCGGCCCGCATTCCGGGAAAACGTGCGTACCGAAGTGCGCATTTACGGCTGCCGTTCGCTTTACGGATTGCGGCAGATCACGATGCGCGACGAAGCACAAAATCTTCTGATGATCGCCAATGCGACCGGCGCTTTTTTCGATACCGAAGCCCGGCGGGCGGTGAAACTGGACCCTGACGAACTCGGCGTCGCATTCGACGAGCCGCGCAACGGGAAGCGCGTGTCCTCCGCCGTCGGTACGCGGCCGGGAGCGAGCGCCGCGCGGCGGTCCGTCTGCAGACGACGGCCAACCCACTTGTAGTTTCCAAGCGTTGCGCCCTCTTCAAGTTCAAACACATAATCGACCAACAGATCCCAGGTCTGTCCGTCATGGCTGCCCTCCCACGACCAGGCTCCCGGACAACGAGCGGCACCGAACACGTTCGCACCGCAGAAATCGTACTGGGCGATTTT
>JAKSOG010000136.1 GCA_024405715.1 Victivallaceae bacterium
CCGCTTTATTGCGAAGCGCGGGGCGAAGCGTGCGAAGATTTCATCATCGCCGGACCGACCTGCGACAGTCAGGATATTATGTACGAATACTTCCGCAACCCCCTGCCCGCCTACGTCAAACCGGGCGACCGGATCTACTGGTTGAGTTGCGGCGCTTACACGGCAAGTTACGCCGCCGTCGAATTCAACGGATTCCCGCCGCTGAAAACCTTTTTCGTCGGAGAATAAAAACGCGACGGCGGCTTCCTTTGAAGCCGCTGTATTGACCGATGTAAGTCCGGTCACGCAGACGGCGCCGATGGCGAACGCATCGCCCCATTGCAATTCGGCGTTCCCGCGCATTGCAAACGGCAATTCCAGCCGCAACATTTCCGGCTTTACGCCTTTGAGTGTCGCCGTCCCTCCGTGGGATCGGATCCCGCTGATCTCTCTGCATATCCGTTTTTGCCGCGAATGCAAGCTGGGGAAACGGATAAAAAAACGCCCGGCTCTCTCGAACCGGGCGTCGGAAATGATCCGCGGGGGATTATTTCATGATCTCGCCGATTTTCTTGTAGAAATTCATCCGGCGCTGTGCGTCGGCTTCCGCCTGCTGGAAGATGTTTTCCGCTTCGGCGGGCGCCGCTTTCAAAAGCTGCTTGTAGCGGTTTTCGCTGCGGATGAATTCCTGATAACTGGCGCTGGCGTCCTTGGTTTCCCAGGTGAAGGGCGCTTCGGCGTTTTCCGGATTGTAACGGTAGAGCGGCCAGTAACCGGCTTCCACCGCGCGTTTCTGCTCGACCTGGCTCTTGGACATATTGATGCCGTGAAGCATACAGGGCGCATAGGCGATGATGATCGACGGACCTTTGTGCGCTTCGGCTTCGCGGATCGCGGTCAGCGTCTGCTGACGGTTCGCGCCCATCGCGATCGACGCGACATAGACGTTGCCGTAACTCATGCACATAAATCCGAGATTTTTCTTGGTCATGCGCTTGCCCGCCGCCGCGAAGAGCGCGACCGCGCCGATCGGGGTGGACTTGGAGGACTGCCCGCCGGTATTGGAATAGACTTCGGTATCGAGCACGAGGATGTTGACGTTGCGGTTCTGCGCCACGACGTGATCCAGACCGCCGTACCCGATGTCGTAAGCCCAACCGTCGCCGCCGATGATCCAGACGGATTTGTCGACGAAGTAGTCTTTGAGTTCGAGCATCTTGCGCGCGACGGCAAGTTTTTCACCGTCGAGTTTCGTCACCGCGACTTCGAGTTTCTCGCCGATCTTTTTCTGATTGGCGATCGCCGCGTCGTCGGTGTCGTCCCAGTGCTCAAGCGCGTAGCCGAGGAGATTTTTCATCTCGTCGCAGCAGCAACCGAGTTCCAGGAAACGGTTGACGTTGGCTTTGAGCTGTTTGCGGGTCGTGTCCAGCGCGACGCGCATACCGAAACCGTATTCCGCGTTGTCCTCAAAGAGACTGTTCGCCCACGCGGGACCGCGACCGTCCTTGTCCTTGCAATACGGCAAGCTCGGGAAAGAGCCCGAATAGATCGAACTGCATCCCGTCGCGTTGGCGACGATCATGCGGTTGCCGAAAAGCTGGCTGACCATTTTCACATAGGGCGCTTCACCGCACCCGGCGCAGGCGCCGTTGAACTCGAAGTACGGCAGTTTGAAGCCGAGACCTTTGACGTTCGCGTCGGTGGTTCCGCCCATCACATTGTCGGGCAAGTCCATGAAGAACTTGACGTTCTCCTGCGCGCCGGCTTTGCGTTCGCCCGCCGCGCCGACCATACTGATCGCCTTTTCCTTGGCGATACAGGTTTCGACGCAGACGCCGCAACCGAGGCAGTCGTCCACAAAAACCTGCAGACGGTACTTGAGACCGAGTTCCTTTTTGACCGGCGGTTTGGCTTCGACGGTCTCAAAGGACGCGGGCGCATTCGCCAGATCCTTTTCCTCGACGAGTTTCGCGCGGATGGCGGCGTGCGGACAGGACATCACGCACTGGTTGCACTGAATGCACTTGGAAGCATCCCAATGCGGAACTTTGGGCGCGACGCCGCGTTTCTCGAAACGCGCGGTCCCGGTCGGCATCGAACCGTCGAAACTCATCGCCGAAACGGGGACGCTGTCGCCTTTCTGTTCCAGTACGGGCTTCATCAATTTCAGAGCGAATTCGCCCATTTCCGCAGTATATTTCGGCGCGGGCACATAGCACTCGACGCCGTCGAGCGACGCGGGCACCGCAACTTCGGCAAGACCGGAAAGCGCCTTGTCGACGCAGAGTTTGTTCTGATCGACGACTTCCTGACCCTTTTTGGCGAATTTCTTTTCGATGCCTTTTTTGATGTAGCCGATCGCTTCGGCTTCCGGAATGATGCCGGCGAGCTTGAAGAAGCAAGTCTGCATGATCGTCGAAATGTATTTCGGACTGCCGACTTCCAACGCGACTTTCAACGCATCGACGACGTAGAACTTGATCTTTTTGGAGATGATCGTTTCCTGCATCTCGCGGGTCAGCGTGGCAAAGGCCTTGTCGGCGGTCGCGCTGGTGTTGAGCAGGAAAGTGCCGCCTTCCTTGATGCCGGAAATCATATCGTACATGCCGATGTACGCCGGATTGTGGCAGGCGACGAAATTCGGAGCCGTGATGAGATATTCGCTCGTGATCGGTTTGTCGCCGAAGCGCAGATGGCTGATTGTGATGCCGCCGGACTTTTTCGAGTCGTAGGCGAAATACGCCTGAACGTATTTATTGGTGTTGTCGCCGATGATCGCAACCGAGTTCTTGTTGGAACCGACCGTACCGTCGGAGCCGAGTCCCCAGAAACAGCAACTGGTGGTGCCGGCGGGTTCGGTGACGATCGTTTCGTCCACGGGGATCGAGAGGTGGCTGACGTCGTCGGTAATGCCGACGGTGAAGTTGTGGAAGCATTTTCCCGCGAGGTGCTTGTAAACCGCGAGCACCATCGACGGCGTGAATTCCTTGCTCGCCAGACCGAAACGGCCGCCGATGACGGTCACGTCCTTGCCCGCGAGCGCCGCCTTGACGTCGAGGTAAAGCGGTTCGCCGAGGCAACCGGGTTCCTTGGTGCGGTCGAGAACCGCGATCTTTTTGACGGTCGCGGGGATCGCCTTGACGAGGGCTTCCGCCGAGAAAGGACGATAAAGACGGACTTTGACGAGACCGAGTTTCATCCCCTGGGCGTTGAGGTGGTTGATCGTTTCCTCGATCACTTCGCAGCCGGAGCCCATCGCGATGATCGCGCGGTCGGCATCGGGCGCACCGACGTAATCGAAAAGATGCAGCGCACGACCGGTGAGCGCGGCGACTTTGTCCATATATTTCTGGACGATCGCGGGCAATTCGGCGTAGCGGTTGTTGGTGGTCTCGCGGCCCTGGAAGTAAACGTCGGGATTCTGCGCCGCCATTTTGGCATAGGGCGCTTCCGGACGCAGAGCGCGGTTGCGGAAACGCTCGATGTACTTCATATCGACCAGCGTTTTGATGTCCGCGTAGTCGAGCAATTCGACTTTCTGGAATTCATGGCTGGTGCGGAAACCGTCGAAGAAAGCGAGGAAAGGAATCTCGCTTTCGAGCGTCGCCAAATGCGCGACGATCGCCATATCGTGGGTTTCCTGGATGCTCGCGGCACTGGTCATCGCGTAACCGGTGGCGCGGCACGCCATCACGTCGGAGTGATCGCCGAAAATCGAGAGCGACTGGGCGGCGAGCGCACGGGCGGTGACGTGGAAAACGCACGGCAGCATTTCGCCGGCGATCTTGTACATATTGGGGATCATCAGCAGCAAGCCCTGACTGGCGGCATAGGTCGTCGTAAGCGCGC
>JAKSOG010000137.1 GCA_024405715.1 Victivallaceae bacterium
CGCCGCCGGAAGCGACGGAGAAGAAGGGCATCCCTTTTTCTTTTTTTTCCTTTTTGTAGGTCGCCATCACGGGGTGTTGAAAACGGGTGGGGTTGGTCGAATTGCCGGTGATGGCGATATCGACGTTTTCAAGCCACATAATGGCGACGCCTTCGCGGACGTCGTCGGCGCCGTAGCAACGGACGGCGGCGCGTTCGCCCTTGGAGTAAGCGCGTTCGGAAACGATTTTGACTTTGCCGGTGGCGTAATCGAATTCGGTTTCGACGCCGGTGAATCCGTTGATGCGCGAGATGATCTGGGCGGCGTCTTTGCCGAGGCCGTTGAGGATGACGCGGAGCGGATTTTTGCGGACTTTGTTGGCGGATTTGGCGAGTCCGATGGCGCCTTCGGCGGCGGCGAAAGATTCGTGTCCGGCGCAGAAAGCGAAGCATTGGGTCTTTTCTTCAAGGAGCATACTGGCGAGGTTGCCGTGGCCGAGGCCAACTTTGCGGTCGTCGGCGACGGAACCGGGGATGCAGAAACTCTGCAATCCTTCGCCGAGGGTCTTGGCGATTTCGCTGGCGACGGTTTGACCGCGCTTGATGGCGACGGCGGCGCCGACGAGGTAAGCCCAGCAGGCGTTTTCGAAGCAGATCGGCTGGATGTCGCGGACGCGCTGGACGATGTCGAGACCTTTGGCGCGGGTGATTTTTTCCGCTTCTTCGATGGAAGAAATGCCGTTGTCGTTCAGAAATTTATTGATCTGGTCGATACGGCGTTCGTAACTTTCAAAAAGAGCCATGATGACCTCTCCTTATGCCTTGCGCGGGTTGATGACTTTGGCGGCGTCGGCGAAGCGGCCGTAACTTTTCTGGAATTTGGCGATGAAGTCCTTGACGGACATCTTTTCGAGATCGGCGGTGTCGGTCTTGTTGACGAATTCCATCATTTTGCCGAGGTTGACGAACTGGTAGCCGATGACTTTGTCTTCCTCGTCGAGGGCGAGACCGGTGACGTAACCTTCCGCCATTTCGAGGTAGCGCACGCCTTTTTCGGCGGTGCTGTACATCGTGCCCGTGATGGAACGCAGTTGTTTGAGGTCTTCCAGCCCGGCGCCGACGGGGAGGCCGCCTTCGCTGAAAGCGGTCTGGGTGCGGCCGTAGACGATCTGCAGGAAAAGTTCGCGCATCGCGGTATTGATCGCGTCGCAGACGAGGTCGGTGTTGAGCGCTTCGAGGATGGTTTTGCCCGGCAGGATCTCCGCCGCCATCGCCGCGGAGTGGGTCATTCCGCTGCAACCGATCGTTTCGACCAGCGCTTCCTGGATGATGCCGTCCTTGACGTTGAGGGTCAGTTTGCACGCGCCCTGCTGGGGAGCGCACCAGCCGACGCCGTGGGTGAGGCCGGAAATGTCGGTGATTTCCTTTGCCCGGGTCCATTTGCCTTCCTGCGGGATCGGCGCGGGACCGTGTTTCGGTCCTTTGGCGACGCAGGCCATCTGCTTGACTTCATTCGTGAAGGTCATCGCAAATCTCCATAGTTGGTTGTGGTGTGGGTGAAAACGTTTCCATAAAATACACCGCATTTCCGTAAAAATCAATCGCGAAAAAGCAGATTCGGAGCGGTTGAAAAAAACATTCCGGATGTTATATTAATGAAAATGGAAAGAGAGGGACGCTTGCCGTTTCCCGGCGGAGCGTCTTTTTTGTCGTTTTTTTGCGGAAGGGAGGATGCGGATGTCTTTCGATCGTGGCAGTATGACGCTGGCGATGTTCGATTTGCCGGAGGAAGTGCCGGACAATGTTCTTGATCTTTTTGCCGCGGGCAAGGCGGGGACGCTGGATTCGGTGGGGCAGGAACTTGAACTCGGATGGGTCGCGGGGCGGCATTTGCTCGACACCGATTTTCACGGTGAAGGGGTGGCGCCGGGCGGCTGTTATTATCTGGCGTTGCGTCAGGCGGTGCGAAAAGTTCCCGCGTCGTTGCTCAACGCGCTTTGCAAGCGGGAAGAATTCGCGCGTTTGGCGGCGGAAAACCGCGAATTTCTCAAAAGCAGGGAAAAACGCGAGATCCGCGAGGAGATCGTCGAAAAATATTCCAAAAAAATGCCGCCGAGTCTTGCGGGGATCCCGCTGGTGATCGATCCGGCGCACCGTCGGCTGTACGTCGGGGCGTCGAGCCGTACCCAATTGGATCTTTTCATTGAGCAGTTTTACGGAGTGGTCAAGCAGGAACCGGTACAGCTTTGCCCCGAATACTGGATGGAAAAGTTGTTCCATTCCACCTGCGCGAATCTGCCGATCCTGGAAGCGGGGGACACTCCCTGTACCGACGCGCAGACGGGACGCGATTTCCTGATGTACCTCTGGTATTACAGCGAAAAATCCGGGAAACTCGAACTTCCCGACCGCGGAGAATTCGATCTTCTGGTCGAAGGACCGTTGCTTTTTGCGGGCGACGGGGGCGAGCGCGGCGCCGGCGAAGCGGCGATCAAAAAGGGCGACAGTCCGGTGCGCAGCGCGGAAGCCAAAGCGGCGATTTCCGTCGGCAAAAAATTGCGCAAGGCGACGATTTCGATCACGCGGGGCGAGCAGATCTGGAACGGTGTTTTCGATGCCGATCAATTTGTTTTTTCGTCCTTCAAGGTGCCGGAAAGTGAAGAAGTCAACGATTTCGAGCGCTTCGGCGACCGCATCGGTTTCATCTACGATTTTTCGCTGGCGCTGGAAGGGTACTTCCGGCTTTTCGTTGAAGCGATGCAAAAAGACGGCGGTGCGGCGCTTTCGCGGGAGATCCGAGAGTGGGCGCGCAACCGCGATGCCATTTAGGAGCGTTTGCCGATGGTCCGTCACGACGAAGACGCCGGAATCGCGTTGCTGACCGGTCGTTTTGAACGGTTCGACCCGGGGGAGGGCGCCGTGGAACTTGATCTCGGGTGCGGCTCGGGAAGTTTCACCGTGGCGCTGGCGCGTCGTTTCCCGCAAAAAAAGATCCTCGCCGCCGACGTGATGATCGGGCGGTTGCGCAAGCTGGTGCGGCATTCTCATCGGGACGGGGTCGAAAACATCGAAATTTTGCGCGTCGAGGCGCGGGTTCTGGTCGCGCGGATGCTTCCCGACCGTTCGCTTGACCGGATCCATCTCCTGTGTCCCGATCCGTGGCCCAAGGAACGCCATCGCGGCAACCGGTTGCTTTGCAGCGACTTCACGACGCAACTGCACCGGGTGCTCAAAGAAAACGGCATCTTTCATTTTTCCAGCGACGACGAAAACTATTGCGCGGCGGTCGGCAGGATCCTCGAAGCGTCGCAACTTTTTGAAGGATGCGACGAAGCGATCGCGGACGTCGGAGATTTGACCAGCGATTTCGAGAAACGCTGGCGTGAACAGGGCAAAGCCGTCTGGCACCGGGCGTGGAAGCGGTTGGCGCTTCCGCGCATTACGATCGGTCATTAACGCAACAAAAAAGGTTTGAAGCGATGAATATCTATCAGGAACTCAAAGCGCGCGGTTTCATTTATCAGGAAACCGATTCCGGCGCGATCGAAAAAATGCTGACGACGGAAAAGGTCGTTTTTTATTGCGGATTCGATCCGACGGGATCGAGTCTGCACGTCGGACATCTTTTGCCGGTGATGGCGATGAAACTGTTGCAAAAGGCCGGTCATATCCCGACGGTGCTCGTCGGCGGCGCGACGGGGGCGATCGGCGATCCGTCCGGACGCTCCACCGCGCGCAATATGCTGACGATGGAAACGGTCCGCGCCAACGTCGAATGTCTCAAAGCGCAGTTGGCGCGTTTCATCCGGCTCGAAGACGGTCAGGCGAATTTCGTC
>JAKSOG010000138.1 GCA_024405715.1 Victivallaceae bacterium
GAGATCGTCCGCAGCGGCATCCGCCGCACGGCGCCTGTCGATTGCGAACCGGGAACGCCGGATTTTCTCAATCAGGGGGTCACGGGGGTATGGCCGGGTACGGCGGAAGAACTGTTGCTCCTCGGGCGGGCAATCGAGATCCGGTGCGGTCGTCCCGCCGTGCATTCGAGCCGTCAGGCGCGCGTTTTCGATTGCGACCTCATCCTTTTCGGGGAAGAAACGATTTCGCGCCCCGGTCTTCAAGTTCCGCATCCGCGGGCGAAAATGCGGCGTTTTGTGCTGGAACCGCTTGCGGAAATCGCGCCGGATTGGCGTTTCCCCGACGGGGAAACCGTGGCGGACGCTTTGAAAAAAGTCTTATAGCGCCCCGTTTTTTTCCAGTTCGTCGAGCAACTGTTCGACGGGGGTGAGGATGCTTTTTGAGCGGTTGCATTCAAGACAGGAAACGACGAGATTTCCCCGGGTGCTTTTGCCGCCGCGCGCCAGCGGCACGACGTGGTCGAGCGTCAGTTTTTCCACCGGGAATTTTTTACCGCAGTAATGGCAGACGCCCGCTTTCAGGAGATTCTGAAAGTAGGGCGTCTTTCTCAATTCGCGCGCTTTGGCGCGTTCGCGCCGGCCGTGCGCTTCGTCGGCGCACCGGGCAATGAATTCGTCCATCAGCGGACCTTTTTCATCGCATCCATTTGTTCTTCGATGGAGGCGACCATTTTGAACTGGTTGCGGGCGCGGTCGAGATTCTGCGCCGGACGCTGGATCTTGAAATAGGTATCGCCGTCAATGTAGTCGGCGAGGAAACGGCAACCGATTTCCAGCGTGATGAGCTTGCCGGCGAAAGGCAGCATTTCCTTTTCCGCCGCCGTCAGCAGATCGCCCGTGCCGCGCAGATAGCCGCGCACGAGCGCTTCATACATGTCCATCCGCATAAAGACCCGGTCGAGTTCGACCTCGTCTTCATCCGCCGGATTGGTGCCGCTGCGCACCATGTCGCCGAAATCGTAGAGTGAAAGTCCCGGCATCACCGTGTCGAGGTCAAGCACGCAAATGCCGTCGCCGGAAAGGTCGTCGATCAGGATGTTGTTGGATTTGGTGTCGTTGTGGGTGATGCGTTCGGGGAGGGATCCTTCCGCGTTGAGGTCGAGCAGGACTTTCGCCTCGTCGCGGCGGTTCATCACGAAGTCGATTTCTTTGGCGACGTTTTTGACGCGTCCTTTGGCATCGCGCCGTATCGCTTCTTCGAGTTGCGCGATCCGCTTCGGCGTGTTGTGGAAATCGGGAATCGTCTCGAAAAGGCGGGGACCGGGCAGGTCGATCAGGTTTTTCTGGAACTCCCCGAATCCTTCTGCGACCTGATACGCCTGCCGGGGGTCTTCCAGGACTTCATACGCCCGGGCGTGTTCGACGAAAACGTAGGCGCGCCAGCAGTCGCCGTTTTTGTCATAGACGAAAGGCCGGTTTTCGGCGGTGCGCAACAGCCGGAGCGTCCGCTTGCGGGTCTCGCAATGTTCCGAACGGATCTTCTGCAGGATATGCGCGGTCACGCGGTCGACGTTTTGCATGACTTTTTCCGGGGCGTTGAAAACATTGCGGTTGATGCGTTGCAAGGTGTAGTGCAAGCGCATCCCACCCTGGTCGAACGTCACCTGATAAGTGTCGTTGACGTGTCCGCATCCGAAGGGGACCGCGACGAGAAAATCACCGTAGACGATGAATTGATTGATGATCTCGGAAATTTCTTTTTGCGAACGGTGCGGCATAGCGGAGTCCTTTCTTCGCGGAAAGTTTTAAAAGAGCGAACGGGGATATTTGCCCGTGTCGACGAGTTGTTTCAACGCCGCTTGCACCAACGGACGGTCTTCGCGGTAGGTAACGCCGAACCAGTTGTCGGCGCTTTGGCGCATCGCGATCTCGGCTTTGTCCGCTTTGATGAGCGAATCGACAAGCGCGGGCAGGTAAAATTCGCTTTTCATTTCCTTGCCGCGGAGACGCAGAAATTCCTCGAAGCGGCTTTCCAGTTCGCCCACAATCTCGGGCATAAAGCCCCAGGAATTCATCGAAACCGGCTCTTCCCCGGTGAAAAACACTTCGGAGCCGTCTTCCTGCGCGCTGACGATCCGTCCGTCGCGGCGGAAAATTTTGGTGTGTTCGACGACGTTGACGAGATTGCCGTCGCACGATGAGCAGATGCCGCGCGAAACGGAGCCGTTTTCACTCAGCGTGTTGCGGAGGATGAACGCCGCGATGCAGCCGCGGATCCTGCCCGGTGCGGCTTTCGGCGCGGAAAGATACCCCGCCAACTGGCGGTAACTGTCCGCTCCGTAGAAATCGTCGGCGTTGATGACCGCGAAAGGCGTCGTGAGCAAATGCCGCGCCGCGTAAACGGCGTGTCCCGTGCCCCACGGTTTCTGGCGTCCTTCGGGAACGGTGAAATTTCCCGGCAGGTCATCGAGTTTCTGAAAGGCGTATTCCACCCGGACGTGTCCGGCGTAACGGGCGCCGACGACGCGTTTGAATTCCTCCTCGAAATCCCGACGGATCACGAAAACGATCCGGTTGAATCCGGCGCGCATCGCGTCGAAAATCGAATAATCCATGATCGTTTCACCGGAAGGTCCGAGCTGATCCAATTGTTTCAATCCGCCGTAACGGCTTCCCATTCCCGCGGCGAGTACGACGAGCGTAAGGTCTTTTTCCATTGTGTTTATCCTTTCGACGGGGCTTCGACGCCCTGCATTATAAATATATCTCCGGACGAAAACTTTTCAACCGCATCGTGCGATTATTTCACCTTGCCGAAACGGCGGTCGCGCGTTTCGTATGCGGAAACGGCTTCTTTCAGCGCGGCGGCGTCGAAATCCGGCCAGTGGAGATCCGATACGAAAAGTTCCGCGTAGGACAATTCCCAGAGCAGAAAATTGCTCAACCGCATTTCACCGCTGGTGCGGATCATCAGATCGGGGTCGGGGATGTCCGGCGCGTAAAGGTAGCGGGCGAAGGTTTCCTCGGTGATCTTTTCCGGCTTTTTCTCTTCGCGCAGAATACGGTTGACCGCATCGACGATTTCCGCTCTGCCGCCGTAACTGAGCGCGAGGTTGAGGGTGATCTTGCGGTTGTCCCGGGTCTTTTCCACGGCGTCGAGCAGAGCCGCTTTCGACGCGGCGGGCAGATCGTCGGTACGCCCGACCGTGCGGAGCCGGACGCCGTTTTTCATCATATCCGGCAGTTTGTTGCGGCAGAATTCGGGGATGAGGTTCATCAGGAACGTGACTTCGGCGATGGGACGCTTCCAGTTTTCGGTGCTGAATGCGTAGAGCGTCAGATATTCGATGCCCAGCTGCGCCGCCGCTTCGGTGATGTCGCTGATGCGTTGCGCGCCCGCGCGGTGTCCTTCACTGCGCGACAGTCCCCGCTGTTGCGCCCAGCGGCCGTTGCCGTCCATGATGATCGCAAGATGTCGGATCATAAGTTCGATTCCTTTATTCCGAAAGTTTGTCGAGAAAATCCCGTATCCGTGCCGCGACGCCGACGGCATCGAGGCGATAACGTTTTTTGATTTCGCCGACGTTCCCGTGCGGGATCGCGTCGCGATTGTCCCAGCCGCACCGCAATACGGGGGCATGGGGCGTCCCGCCGAGCGTTTCGTCGAGCGCGGCGCCGAGTCCGCCGGAAATCTGGTGGTCTTCGAGCGCGACCGCGGGGATCCCGGCGAGTTCCCGCGCGCGTTCCGCGTCAAACGGGGCGATGAAACGGGCGTTGACGACCGTCGCTTCGATGT
>JAKSOG010000139.1 GCA_024405715.1 Victivallaceae bacterium
TTCTGTGTTGAAAGCACGTGCGAGGCGCGTAATGCTGTCGAGGAAGATGACGACATCTTTGCCGCATTCGACGCGAAGTTCCTCCGCCAGACGTCCGGCGAGCGCGCCCGCCGCGATGCGCCGCGGCTGGGTGCATCCGATCATTCCGCGTCTGCCGAGCCCCGCCGCGAGCGCCGCTTTCGGCAACTGGGTGGTCTTGCCGCTGCCCGTGGAACCGCAGACGATCGTCACCGGATTTTTTTTGAGCGATTCGACGATTTCCGGGATAAAGGGAAAAATCGGCAGCGTATCGGGAAAATCAATGGCGATCGCATCGGCGCGCGCCCGGATGCTCCGTTCTCCCGCGCGGGAAAATTTTTCGAGAAAGGCGCGTATTTCATCGGCGTGAAGCGGCGCTTCGCCGGATTTTTCCCACGCCAGCATCCGGTCGCGTCCGGATGCGAGGCGCAAACGGTCGCGACGGCGCAGATCGCTCCACGCTTCATCGAATTTCTGCCGTAAAAGCGTATCCATTTTGCGGGACCTTGCCGTTGTCCGTCTGCGTGCGGATTTCGCCTGCGCGGGTCAGCGTATGCCGGCATTCCGCCGGAACCAGACCGCGGCGAGATTCCCCCAGTCGGAAACGGGTTCTCCGGTACGGAAAAGTCCGTATCCGTGTCCGCCCGAAGCGTAACAATGCAGTTCGGCGGGGCGTCCGCATTTTTTCATTTCCCAGAACCATCCGAGTGCGTTTTCGACCTGGATCGGATCGTTCTGCGCCTGCAAGAGGAAAACGGGAGGAGTCCGGTCGTCGATCCGGAATTCTTTTTGAAGCGCGAGATTTTTTTTGACGAGATAGGCGGGATAGATGAGCGCGCAGAAATCGGGGCGGAAGTTTTCCTTGTCGATCTTGTCCCGGGAGGGGTAGGGGGCGTTTCCCGCAGGGGCGGCGACGGTCGCCGTCAAATGCGCTCCGGCGGAAAATCCGAGCATCCCGATGTGTGCGGGATCGACGTCGAATTCGACGGCGCGCGACCGGATGATCCGCATCGCGCGCGCCGCGTCGGCGTGCGCCGCTTCTCTCCGGTCGGGGACGCGGTATTTCAGCAAAAACGCGGAAAATCCGATCGCGTTGAAAAAGGAGCAGATGTCAAGCCCTTCGTGATTCCACGCGAGGAACTGATAGCCGCCGCCGGGCGCGACGAGTACGGCGGGGTGGGGCCCCTTGCCGCCGACGGGGAAAAAGGTGATGCCCGGCGTCGTGACGTCGGTCAGACGGTCGATGCCGTCGTCCCCCGGCAGAAAACGCTCCTTTTTTCCGGCGTCGTCCGGGACGGAAAAAGGGATGTTTTTTTTCCACAGCAAAATTTCTTCGAAACGCTGGATTTTCGGCATGATTCCGCTACTCCCTGCAAAATTTTTACAACGACCACGGGTTGCCCGGTTTCCACCGGGTGCCGGGAACATATTTGAGCGGTACGTTTTCGACCTCCGGGCGCCAGACACGCAAATTGCTGTAGGCGACGCAGGACTCGAATATCCCGAAACCGATGTATCCGGGGGTTCGCGTGTCCGGCACGGCGGGATCGGTGAAATAGGTTACGAGTTTTCCGTCGACGGCGATGAATTGGCGCGTCCCTGCGCCGCCGGAAACGATGTGATAACTTTTGCCCGCTTCGACCGGGAAACTCGGCGCGATCACCGACGGCTGATAACTCGGCGTGCGTTCGATGCCCGCATAATTGGCATACCAGCCGCCGAGACAGCCAAGATAACCGTCTCCCCAGATTTCGGCGTGCCGTTTCCTCTCTTCGCCGAAAAAGAGCCGCGTATTCCAGAACCAGACGATGTCGTGGTAACTCGGCGCGATGATCTCGGCGTCGAATTCAAGTACGACATCGCCGGTGAAGGGGGTTTTGTAAAAAATTTCCCCGTAAGTGTCTTCGTCGGGATCGCCGCCGACCAGACGGCCGTTTTCAACGCGCCAGCGCGGTTTGCGCCAGACGTGCGGCCATTCGGCGAGGTCGAAAGAATCGAATTCCTTGAGCAGCACCGCGCGATCAAGGTCGATTTGTTTGTCGATGAGAGAAATGATCCGCGCCATAATCTATTCCTTCGCTTTGTTGTTTTTCCCTTTTTCGGTTTCCGACAATCGTTTCTTTTCCGTTTCGAGTATTTCCCAGTAAACGAGTACCTGCAACATAATGTCGCGCACATAGGGGAGCGTTTCCGAAGAGCGGCAGTAGCCGTATTTCGCCTGTTTCGAGTATTTCCTGTACTGCAGAAGTTCAAGCGCTTTTTCCGTGTGATTGAACCAGACACGCGGATCGAGCCCCTGCTGTTTTGCGAGTTTGCGCGCGTCGAGTACATGCCCCAACCCGGCGTTGTAGGCGGCGAGCGTGAAGCACAATACGTCCCTCGGCGTCGCCGCGTCGGTGAAATGTTCGCGCAATTTCGCCATGTATTTGGTGCCGGCGGCGATGCCGTTTTCCGGATCGGTCAGATTCGTGATGCCCAGTTCCTTTGCCGTATCGGGCATGACCTGCATCAGCCCGGCGGCGCCGATGCTGTTGACGAGCGAGGCGTTGAAACGGCTTTCTTTGTAGGCCTGTGCGACGAGGAAGTACCAGAGGAAGTGATAGATCTCGCCGTATTTTTTGAAGAGATCGTCGTACGGGGAAAAGACGAGCAACCGGTTTTTTGCGACGATGCGGGATTCCGGTTGTTTTTCCTTTGCCCCGTAATATCGTTTTTTGCAGAGGTTGAAAAAGGTGCTTTTGTTTTCTTTTTTGAAGAATTTGTTGACGGCGGCGGCGAGCCGCGGGTTGTTTTTGCGCACGACCCAGGCGAATGATTGCCGGGGCGAGAGCGTCATCAGTTTTTTGATCCTGAACCCCTGATTGACGGCGAGTTGAAACTGGACGTCGTCCGCCACGGTGAAGTCGATTTTGCCGTCGGATACCTGCCGGAGCGCGAAAAACGCGGAATTGTCCTCCTTGATGGGGACGATGGTGAAGTCCGCGCCCATAAGTTGCATTTTGCGAAGCGTGTCGAAATGGTTTTTCCCCGGACGCGCGTGGATTTTTTTGCCCGCGAGGTCGGAAAGTCTGGAAACGTCGGCGTCCGGCCGCCCGACGAGGATTTGAGTCACTTCGCCGTAGGGAGCGCAGAAAGCGAGATCTTTGAAGGCATGGACCCTTTCCGGCGTCATCGTGAAATTCGCCGCGATGAAATCGCCTTTTCCCTCGGCGAGAAGTTTCGGCAACTCTTCAAATTCGGCGGGGATGATCGTGACGACGGCAAGATTCTGGTCTTTGGCGAAACGATCGGCAAGTTCATACTCGAAACCGCGGATGCCGCCCTTGTGGAGATGGCAGGTGAAAAAATCGTTGGTCGTGAGCATGCGGATGAACCCGCGTTTTTTGATGACATCGAGATCGTCCGTACTGGCGTCGGCCGTGTTTCCCGTGTCGTCGTTCAAGTCGAACGTTTTCACGTCGTCGGGCGGGGTGATGTTCAATTCTTCGAGGTGGCGGTTGAGTTTCCCGATCAATCCGCCGGCTTCGCGCCGCGCCACGTAAACCAGCTCCACGTTGTTGCGCAATACGAAAATCCGCCGTATCCCGATGCGGTATTCTTCCCAGTCGTTGAGGTCGCATTCGTTGACGACCGAATAATCGATCTCGCCGCTGGCGACGCGCTCGATCAGATCGTCGTGCGCGATCGAATGCG
>JAKSOG010000014.1 GCA_024405715.1 Victivallaceae bacterium
CGAGTTCGCGCGCCTTTTTGGCGTCGCGCGGAGTATCGGCGTTGGTACGCACTTTGAGGCGGCGGAATTTGTCCGCCCACGCCATGATGCGGCCGAATTCTCCGGCGATCACGGCATCGACGGTCGGAATGACGCCGTCGTAGATGTTTCCGGTCGCGCCGTCGATGGAGATCCAGTCGCCTTCACGGTAGGTTTTGCCGCCGAGGGTGAAGCGTTTGTTTTCCTCGTCCATATTCATGTCCTGGCAACCGGAAACGCAACAGGTTCCCATCCCGCGGGCGACGACCGCCGCATGGGAGGTCATTCCGCCGCGGACGGTGAGGATGCCCTGCGCGGATTTCATTCCTTCGATGTCTTCGGGGGACGTTTCCAACCGCACGAGCACGACTTTTTCGCCGCGTTTTTTCCACGCTTTGGCATCTTCGGCGCAGAAAACGATGCGTCCGCACGCGGCGCCGGGGGAAGCCGCCAGACCGCGTCCGATGGCTTTCGCCTTTTTGAGGGCGACGGCATCGAACTGCGGATGGAGCAGCGTATCAAGATTGCGCGGTTCGATCATCAGCACCGCTTCTTCCTCGGAACGCATCCCCTCGTCGACGAGATCGCAGGCGATCTTGAGCGCCGCCTTGGCGGTGCGCTTGCCGTTGCGGGTCTGGAGCATAAACAACTGTTTGTTTTCGATGGTGAATTCCATATCCTGCATATCGCGGTAATGGTTTTCCAGCGTCGCGCAGACTTTACGGAACTGCTCGAAAACTTCGGGCATGACCTCTTCCATTTTGGCGATCGGCATCGGGGTGCGGACACCGGCGACGACGTCTTCGCCCTGGGCGTTCATCAGGAATTCGCCCATCAGTTTCTTTTCGCCGGTCGCGGGATCGCGGGTGAAGGCGACGCCGGTACCGGATTGATCGTTGAGGTTGCCGAACGCCATCATCTGCACGTTGACGGCGGTTCCCCAGGAATAGGGGATGTCGTTGTCGCGGCGGTAGACGTTGGCGCGGGGGTTGTCCCAACTGCGGAAGACCGCCTTGATCGCCTCGAAAAGCTGCGTTTTGGCGTCGCTCGGGAAATCGTCGCCGATCTTGGATTTGTATTCCGCCTTGAATTGCGACGCCAGTTCTTTGAGATCGTCGGCGGAAAGTTCGACGTCCTGCTTGACGCCTTTGCGCGCTTTCATTTCGTCGATGAGTTTCTCGAAATACTTTTTGCCGACTTCCATCACAACGTCGGAAAACATCTGGATGAAACGGCGGTAGCAATCCCACGCCCAGCGGGGATTGCCCGATTTTTTCGCCAGCGCCTCGACCACGGTCTCATTGAGCCCGAGGTTGAGGATGGTATCCATCATCCCCGGCATCGACGCGCGGGCGCCGGAACGCACTGAAACGAGCAACGGATTGTCCTTGTCGCCGAATTTTTTGCCGGCGCTGGTTTCCAGTTTTTCGATGTAAAGCATGATCTGCTTCTGGATGTCGTCGCCGATCTTTTTGCCGTCATCGTAGTAGCGGGTACACGCCTCGGTCGAAATGGTGAACCCCTGGGGCACGGGCAATCCGAGGGATGCCATTTCCGCCAGGTTCGCGCCCTTGCCGCCGAGCAATTCGCGCATATTCGCGTTTCCTTCGGTCTGATTGGCGCCGAAGAAATACACATACTTCTTTTCCATACTTTTCCTTCCCTTTCTCTATCTCTTTGCCTCTTGCCGTCCGCTTCAATGAAACGGCGGACCCGAAAAAACGAAACGCCTCACTTGAAACGGTGAAGCACTTCGCGGATCTGGTGTTTTCTGACGTTCTTTTCCAGTCCCATCGCCATGAAGGACCCATAGACTTCCACCGGATAAGGAATGCCGTTGATGTACGTGCGTCCGGTCTCTTTGAGCCGCTCGATGCGTTTCGCCTGTACGCGGGCGGACGTATCGTACTTGTAGACGCCGATCTCGGAACCGGCGACAAGGATCGCCACGCCGCTCGAAGCGCGGAAAGGATCCGGCGCCAGCGGCCGGACGTTGTCGACCTGAATGTCGGCGCGTTTGAGATAATCGGCGAAATCCTCCGGACGCAGATGGTTGTTTTCCACCGCGCACGAAACGACGCCGAACAAAAGCGTCAGCGCCGCCGCCAGGATCCCGATGCGTTTTTTTCCTTCCACGGGCGATGTTTTTCCTTCGTCAGACTTCAAAAAACGGTGCTTAATATAACGCTTTCCTGCAAAAAATGCAAGAAAAAATCCATCCTTTGCCACGCGCGAGAACGGGGAACGGGGCGCCCCGGGAGGCGCCCCGCGGACCGTTTACGCCTGCGCCGGACGCGCGATCGCGCTCAACGGATCGAAATCCTCGGCGCAAAATCCGCACGGATTGTGGCGGTTCCACCCTTCGGCGTATTCGCAGAATCCGGCGCGGCGTCCCATAAAGCGGCCGCGTTCGACCATTTCGTCGATGTAGGCGTTGAATTTCTGGCTTTCGTCGAGCCACTGTTTCTGGGTGCGGTGGCATTCGAGCATCGCCTTTTTCTTTTCGATGGTCGAAGAAATATCGACGAAAAGTTCCGGCACGACCGGACGGTTGAGCTGGTCTTTGAGCGACAGCGGCACCGAATGGTAAACGGCGACGTCGTTCCCGACCGGCGGAACGTCGACCGTGCGGAAATTGCCCATCCCGCGGGCGAACGCCGCCGAAACGGCGAGCCGTCCGGCACAGGTGTGGTCTTCCATATAATCGTAGGGCCCGTGGGTCAGGACGATTTCCGGTTCGACTTCGCGCATGACTTTGACGACTTTGGCGAGCGACTCGAAATTGTAGAAAACTTCCATATCGCCGGTGATGGGCGGATGATAGACCGCACCGATGACTTTGCAGGCGTTTTTCGCCTCTTCGGTACGGCGGTCCGCCAGTTCCTGCCAGGGAAGCATATTGCCGCCGAGCGAACCGTTGGCGATCGTCATGTAATGGACTTCATATCCGAGCTCCTGAAGCCGGATCAGCGTGCCCGCCATCATGAATTCGATGTCGTCCGGGTGGGCGCAGACGGCGAAAACGCGCTTCGCCATGATCAATGCATCTCCACGTCGCAGACGCCGAATCCGCCGCGGTAAAAGTTGAAAACGACGTCGTCATGATCGGCGAGCAGCGACATCGGCACGGCGGAATCCGGCAGATGTTTCGAGATCATAAAGGTCGAAAGCCGCATTCCGAAGGGATTGTCGTGATGGCCGGGATGCCAGATCGAGACCTGTTTCGACTGCCAGGTCTGGACGGGACCGACGGTGAAAGCCTGCGACGGCACGTTCTGAACGGTGCCGCCGCCGCTGGTACGCGCGTTCTGAATGAGAGTGATCGGATGCAGTTCGACGAGGCGGGTGCTTTTTTTGCGGTATTCTTCCGGCGTCGGCGGATTGTCCTTGTAGGCGCCTTCGCGACGGACGGGGTCGTTGAACGCCCAGTGCTTGGTTTCGCCCTGACCGCCCTGCATGATCAGGCACTGCGCCTGGCTGTAGGATTTATTGTACGCTTCGAGGTCGCCGTTGGGGAAGTGGAGATTTTCCGCGGGCATACGCAATTCGGGACGGATGCGCGAGAAGCAGAGATCCCAGTCCGCCTTGGCGAAACCGAGGGGGAAATCCTTGTCGACCGGCTTGCCGTCGATCGCCCATTCGTCCATACCCCAGAAATGGGCGTTTTTCAGATTAAGACCGATGGCGTTGACGATCTCGGCGACGAGCGGGAGTTGCTCGGTGGGACCGATCGGGCCGCAGATGCCGCACGGATTGTCGGCGGTGGCTTTTTGCCAGCATTTGATGTATTCGAGCGCTTCGGCGCAATAAAATTCCTGCAACGTGTCATAGATGTTGATCCGGAATCCGGGACGCTCGAAACTTTTGAGATTGTCGATCGTGATCTTGGCGGCTTCGTCGAGGATCGAGCGGTCGAGCGTCGTATAGTCCCACCATTCTGCGGAAATTTTGGAAAGTGCGCGCATAATAAAATCCTTTCTGCTTTCTTTCGCGTGATCGCGTGTTTCCATTGCCTTTTGATACAATACCGCAACAAATCGAGTTTTGCAAATGGAAAAATGTTGTTTTTAACACTCGGAGCGATTCCCTGCTCCTTTCGGAGGGAGATTTTTCTTGACAAAGCGATGCGGGAAGCGGTATATTATCCCTATGATTACGACGACGGAAAAACACGGCGAAATACGCCGCCTTCTGGAAAACGGCGGGATCGCCTCTCCTGAAGCCGAAGCGCGCATCATCCTCGAAGAATGCTGCGACGCGCGTTTCTTTTCGCTGGCGGGACGGGCGATGACGGCGGGCGAAACGGAACGCGCCGACGCGATCGTCGCACGGCGGCTCCGGGGAGAACCGCTTCAATACATACTGGGAAACGCGCCGTTCCGGGATCTGATGCTCCGCGTTACCCCGGAAGTCCTGATCCCCCGCCCCGAAACGGAATTGCTCGCGGGATATTTCATCGACAAGTTGCCGCGGAACGCGAAACTGCTCGACCTCGGCACGGGATCGGGCGCCGTCGCGCTCGCGGCGGCGCAGGAGCGGCCCGACCTTTCGGTCACGGGGGTCGATCTCTCGGAAGAAGCGCTCGGCGTCGCACGGAAAAACGCCGCGATGCTCGGTCTTGAAACGCGCGTCCGCTTTCTGCATTCCGATCTTTTCTCGGCGCTGACGGGCGAAGTTTTCGACGGGATCGCCGCCAATCTGCCCTATGTGAGCGAAGCCGAGTACGCCGCGCTCGACGGCGAAGTGCGCGACCACGAACCGCGTCTCGCGCTGATTTCGGATGACGACGGACTCGGACACATTTTGCGCGCCGCGCGCGAAACGGGGGAACACCTCGCTCCGGAAGGCACGGCGCTGTTTGAAATGTCGCCGCATCAGACCGGCCGCGCGGCGGCGGCGTTGCGGGAATTGCAGTTCCGCACCGAAATCCTCGACGACCTCGCCGGACGGGCGCGTTTCGTGGCGGCGCGGCGATGAAACGGGACTTTCATCTCGCGCTCGGACGGCGCGGCGAAAAAGACGCGGCGAAATTCCTCGCGCAGAAGCGTTTCCTCATTCTGGCGCGCGACTGGCGCACCCGCGCGGGCGAACTGGATCTCGTCGCGCTCGACGGGGAAACGGTCGTTTTCGTCGAGGTCAAGGCGCGCCGTTACCGGAAAAAGGCATCGGGATTCCGTCCGGCGCAGAATCTTTCCAACCGTCAGATGCGGCGCAATCTTCACGCCGCGAAACTTTACCGGAAAATTTTCCACGCGTCAACTTTGGAAGCGCGTTTCGATCTCGTTGAATTGCTCTACGACCGTTTTTTCCGTTTGTACGGGCTTTATCACACCCTCGACTATCTGCCGGCGCTTCCGGCGCAGAGGAGCGAAAATGGATCCGTTTAAACTTTTCGCGCGGGCGTTCAATCTCTTCCCCTGTCCCGCGTGCGGCCGCGGCGACGGCAACGGGGAAAATGATTTCTGTCCCGACTGCCTCGCTGAATTCGGACGAATCGACCCGGAACGGCACTGCCGCGGTTGCGGCGGCGAAATGGCGGGCGTCCTTGCCGTGTGTCCGCTTTGCCTGCAGGAAAAAAAGCGTCCGTGGCTGGATGCGCTGGCGCTTTTCCGCTACGAAAACCGGGCAAGGGAAATGTTGTTGCGCTTCAAGTCGGGGCGTCACCCCGCGCTGGCGCGTCCGCTCGGAAAACTCGGCGCGCAGGCGGTGCGCCGGAGCGGCTGGCGGATCGACCTCGTCGTGCCGATCCCGGTCCATTTCACGCGGTTGTGGACGCGCGGCTACAATCAGGCGGAACTTTTCGCGCGTGTCGCGGCGGAAGAACTGCATCTGCCCTGCGCCGACACGCTGGCGAAAGAATTTTCCGCGACCAAGCAGGCGAAGCGGTCGCGCACGGGACGGCATCAGGGCACGCGGCATGCCTTTTCGGTGAAAAATCCTTTCCGGATCGCGGGCAAAAACATCCTGCTCGTCGATGATGTTTTCACGACCGGAGCGACCTGCGACGCGGCGGCGCGGGCGCTGTTGAAAAACGGTGCGCGCAGCGTCCGGCTCCTCGTCGCCTGCCGCACGCCCGGACTCGTCCGCTAAAAGCGGGCGTTTTTCGCCGCTTCGACGGCGCGGCGCAATTGCATTTTGAAATCGCCGAGTTCTCCGCACCCGGCGGCGATCTCGACAAGAGGAAGATATTCCGAAGCGAGCGCATCGCGCAACGCCGCGAGATGTTCCGCGGCGGCGGGCAAGTCCACTTTGTTGGCGACGATGATCGCCGGGCGTTTGGACAATCCCGGCTGATAAAGTTCCAGTTCGGCACGCAACTGCCGGAGATCGTCGAGCGGGTCGCGCCCGTCCACACCCGCCGTGTCCAGCACATAGACGAGCACTTTTGTCCGCTCGATGTGCCGCAAAAAGGAGTGTCCCAGTCCGACGTTGGCGTGCGCGCCCTCGATCAATCCGGGGATATCCGCGACGGTCACGCGGGAAAAATCGTCATATTCCACCACGCCGACCATCGGATGCAAGGTGGTAAAGGGATACGGCGCGATGCGCGGGTGCGCCGAGCTGATCGCCGCAAGAAGAGTCGATTTTCCGGCATTCGGGAAACCGACCAGTCCGGCGTCGGCGATGGTCTTCAATTCCAGTTGCAACCGTTTCGCTTCGCCGGGGGCGCCCGGTTCCCAGCGGCGCGGTACGCGGTTGACGCTCGACACGAAACGGGCGTTCCCGCGGCCGCCGCGGCCGCCGTGCGCGACGAGCACGCGACTGCCGAGCGTATCAAGATCGGCGAGAAATTCTCCGGTCTCGGCGTCGGTCACGACCGTGCCGGCGGGCACGGGGACGACGACCGCTTCGGCGTTGCGTCCGTGAAGATTGGATCCTTTGCCGCCGGGACCGTTTTTCGCCTGAAAACTGGTACGGTAGATCAATGCGGCAAGATTCTGCTCGTTGGCGACCGCTTCGAGATAAACGTCGCCGCCGTTGCCGCCGTCGCCGCCGTCGGGACCGCCTTTCGGGACGTATTTTTCACGGTGAAAACTGCAACAGCCGTTGCCGCCGTCGCCTGCTTTTACGCTGATGATGACGCGATCCGCGAACATAATTACGTTGCCCTTTCCATAAAAAAATCCCGGTGGTTCTCGCCTGAAAAAACAGCGGATCGCCGGGATCGGATCGAAAAAAGATGCGCCCTTCGGACCTTATTCGGCCGCCGGGACGATGTTGACTTTGCGCTGGCTCTTGCAGAATTCGACGGTGCCGTCGCAAAGCGCAAAAAGCGTGAAATCGCGGCCGCAACCGACGTTCCGTCCCGGACGGAAACGGGTGCCGCGCTGACGGACGATGATCGAACCGGCGGAAACATTTTCGCCGCCGTAGGCCTTGATGCCGAGAAATTTCGGTTGACTGTCGCGACCGTTGTGACTGCTGGACTGACCTTTTTTATGAGCCATGATGACTTCTCCTGTATCGCTGAAAATCGTTTTCTTTTACCATTGACGGAATACTAATATAGCGCAGACGTCGGCATTTGTCAAATTTTTTACTTTGTCTTGCTGAAACACTCCTGCAAAAAGTCGCGATAATTTTCCCAGAGTGCGTCGCGCAGATAGCGTTTGGCGGCGAGCCGGGCGGCGGCGCCGAACTTTTCCGCGCGCCGGGGATCGGCGGAAAAAGAAACGATCGCATCGCACCACTCGCCGGGGTCGCGGGCGAAACATCCCGTTTCGTTTTCGGCGAGGACGAAGCGGTTTTCTCCGACCGGAGAGGCGACGGCGGGGATCCCGGCGCCGAGGTACTGGATCAATTTGTAGGCGGATTTTCCCCGCGCAAAAGCGCCGTCGTCCAGCGGCATGATGCCGACGTGGCTTTTCGCCAGCAATGTTTCCTGTGTGGCGGGGTCCCATTTCTCGAAAACGAGCGGCACGCCGGGGAGTTCCGGCGCTTCGTCGCAGATCGCCAGCAGGCGGTAGTCGATGCGCGCCGCCAGCGCCCGCAGTACGGGGGCGAATTTTTCCAGATAACGGCGGCGCGTCGTGCGCGAACCGATCCAGACGACGGTGAAAACGGGAAATTTCGGCGTCGGCGATGCGATGCGTTCGATCGGCGTGGGCAAAAGGAGGATCCTTTCGTTGCAGGACGAAAACTTTTCCTGCAAAAAACGGTTGGCGACGATCACGCCCGCGGCGCGGCGCGCCAGTTCCGAAAACTTCCCGCGCAGTCCGGGAAAACGCGCGTATTTCAGCGCGACGTCGTCATCGAAATCAAGGACATAGGGCGTTCTTTTCAGCCACAAAGCTTCGAGCCGGGCGGGGAAAAAGGGCAGCGCTTCGTATTCGACGACGGCGCCGTCGCGCGGCGAAGCGAGCGCGGCGAAGCGGCGGCGATACGATCCCGCCGCAAAAAAGGGATTTTTCGTTCCCTTCAACGATGCGGAGAGTTCCCCGTCGGTGAAAAAGGGAAAATACCCGGCGTCGACGCCGAGCGAAGCGATTTTTTCGCGCCACAAAAAATGGCGCAATCGGCTCGACGCGCCCGCTCCGTCATAGCGGGTAAAGAAATTCCATCGCATATCAAAAACTCCCTGCTCCGGGATATAAGATAGTTTTTGCGCCGCGCTTTTTCCAGTCGGAAAATTGAAAAGACGGCAAAGCGATGATATGTTAAGGAAAGGGAACGGGGGACAAAATGCGAATTTCGGGCGTAACGGCTTGGTTGTTGACCGCGATGCTGGTCGTTTTTTCCGGTTGCGGCAAACATCCGGCGCCGCCGACGGCACGCAACGATCTCGTGTTGCGTTTTTTCAACAGTCTGCAGACAGGCAACGCGAAAGCCGCTTCCGAACAGGGGAAAAAACTGCTCGCGCTGGAGCCGAACAACGATTTCATCAGCAAGATCATCGAAGTTCAGGAAAGCAATCAGGGCGTACAGGCCGCCCAGCGGGCGATCAATTCCAGAAACATCAATCAGGCGTTGCAGATCATCGACCAGAGCATCCGGCAATACCCCGACAACCGCACGCTTCCGCAGTTGCGCGCCCAGATCCGTCAGTTGCGCAACGCGCGCCCGCTTCTGGCGGCGATGAAACGCGCCGATTCCGCCGAAGCGATGAGTTCGGCGCTGACGGCGGCGACGACGGGACTTTCCGCCAACACGACGCCGAAACTGGCGGCATACTTCGAAGCCTATGAAAAGGAAATCGAAGCGCGCCGCGCCGAAGAAGCAAAGCGTATGGAAGAAGCCGCCGCCGCCGCGAGGCGCGAAGCCGAAACGCCCGTCGGCGCCGAGATCCCGGAAACGAAATGAAGCGTTTTTTTCCGGCGGCGTTTTTGCTCTTTGCCGTTTCGCTCGCGGCGGGCAACGCCGTTCCCGACCCCGTCGCGGAATTCCGGGGGGAAACGATCCCCAAAAGCGCGCTGGGCGACGATCTTGAAAAACTCAACGCTCTTTCACCGGAAGACCGTACCGGATTGAGCGTCGCATTGCGCCGGGCGGTGGAAAAATACTGCGGCAACATCCTGCTTGAAGAGTTGCTCTCGCGACCTTCCGGCGAAGCGCCGCGCGCGACGGCGCAACGCTACATCGACGAACAGTCGCTCGGCAATGACACCGCGGAAAAATTGCAACGGCAAATCGACGATCCCGATTTTCAGCGCAAGGCGAAGATCCATTATATCCTGAGGGAACGCTACGGCGACGACGCGCTCACCGTCACGGAAGAGGACATTCAGCTCTATTACCGCAGTCATCCGGAACAATTCCGGCTGCCGGAAAATCTCCTGCTCGGGATCATTTCCTTCGCCGACATCGCGAGCGCGCAGGCGGCGCACGACCGATTGATGCAGGGAGCGAATTTCGACCGAGTGGCGATGGAGTGCGACCCGAACAGCGAACGGCACCAACCGACTCCGGAAGAAGGCTCCGCGCTTCGCGAGATCGCCGGAAAAATGCAGGTCAACGACCTTTCCGGGATCATCCGTTACGGCGACCGCTTTTTTCTCATCAAACTCAAATCGCGGGAACCGAGCCGTTTCCGCCCGCTGGCGGAAGTGCACGACGTCCTCAAGGAAGAATTGCTCGGGATACGCGAAGCGGAATTTCTCCAGAAACTTCTGGCGGAGGAAATCGACCGCGGCGGGCTTTCCGTCCGCGATCCGGCATCGTTTTAATCGATGCTTTCGATGTCGCGGATGACGATCCTGCCCGTTGATGCATCGCGCTCGTAGGTCACGAGGATCTTCGCTTCGCCGGTGATGACGTCGAAATGGACGTTGTCGTTCGGATCGGTGTGTCCGCCTTGCATATCGAAACGGCCGTGCCAGGCGCGGTCGGGGGTGGCGTCGGGATGATCCGACGAAACGACCGTGATGTCGGCGCCGTTGTCCCCGCCGAGGTCGCGGATCGTCTGCGCGACGATCACCGCGCGGAAAACGGAGGGGGGTTCCCCTCCGGCGGTCAGCAAGTTCATCGTGCGTCCCGCCAGAAGTTCCTGCTGTGCGTCCGGAGCCGTGTCGCCGCCCGACCAGGAAACGAAAAGCGGCGTACTCCCGGCGGTCAGATTCAACACTTCCGACGCGACATCGTAACGGTCGGCGGCATCCGGTATGTCATTGAGAAGTTGGGTCCGCAAATTGGACGCCATTGTTCCGACATCTCCGCCTGCCCGTCCACCCGGCGCCGAATAACTCCCCGCCTGGGCATCCGCCGTCAGGCGGACGAAGTCGGCGGCATCCTCCGTTGCCGGAACGCCCTCGAACAACGCCGCCAGCAATTCGTTATCCAACTGTCCCCATTGCGTCGAGGTCGTTGAAATATTCGTTCCCGCGCCGCGGTAACGGATCGTGTTTTCGTTGCTCTGCAACCCTCCGGACGTGGCAACCGTCCCGAACTGGTTGAGATTCAATCTGCCGTAGGAATAATTGGCTTGCGTCATCCGGATGTAATCGAAAATGGCGCCGTCACCGTCGCTGTAACGCGTATCCGAACTCGTCGCGGCTTTTTTCAGATTGACCGTCTGAAACGGGATCCCGCGATGGATGAAACCCAGTTCCCACGGACTTTTCATCGGCGCGTTGCGGATCACCGCCGTGGAAATGTGTCCTCCGGCACTTGCCGAAGTCCATCCGGGATTGGATACGTTTTCCCGATCGTGATCCGCCGTATTTCCCGCGGACCCCGGATTGTCGGGCGCGGACGCACTGTTCAAGGCGCCCTGAAAATCCGTCGGAGCGGCCGTCCCGTTGAAAGTTCCCGTCATCGTCGTGACGGCGCTCAAATCCACGGCGGGACCGATCACAACTCTCGGATTCCAGACCCAGTCGGAATGGGCGGCGTCTTTGAAATCGCCCGCTTCGTCCCCCGACGGCGCACGCGATTCCGTGACGACGTTGAGATTTTGCCGCGGGTCTTTCACTTCCATGCCGCCGATCAGAGCGATCGTCCGGAAAGACGTCGATGCGGAGCCGAGCGTCCGGTTCCGGATGGCGATCGTCCGATCCGAACCGGAAAAGTTGACGTTGACGAAATCGACCGGATCCCCGCTTTTTTTCAGAACGAAATTTTTGGTTTGAAGCGAAAGATCCGCAAATTTCGCCTGCATCGAAATCAAATCCGGCGCACTCATCGAATCAATGGTCACGGCGGAAGCATCGACGTTTTCGTCGGCGCAAATTTTGGCGATCAATGCCTGCCGCACCTCGTCCCGCCAGAAAGAATCGCCGAAATCCCACGGCGACGGCGACGCCGGCGTCAGCGCAACGCCCGCCATGCCGACTTTATATTCATTTCCGGAGAAATTCGTGATCGCGGGAAACGACCCCGGATTGATCCCCCGGTTGACATGATCGTCATAGCGGGTATGGTCGGCAGCCACGTCCGGAGTCCATTCATAATCCGAACCGGAACCGGGTTGATCGCTGCCATTGATCGTATAGGAATAATTCTGCACCCGAAACGTCGGCACCAGCGAAACGACGCAACGGAAATCACTGCCGAAATCCCCTTCCAATTGATAGCCCGCCGCATCAAGATTGCCGTTTCCGTCAACGTTTCCGTATACGTCGATCAATTCCGCGAACCAATTGAACGTGGAAGTGGCGGAATCCAAAGAAATCTGCTGTCCGCTCTCCGCCACGAAATTCAGCGACAAGGCATAGGCGAGTTCGTTGAGGTAGAGCGTCCGCTCGTTGCCGGTGTAAACCGGCGATGCATCCGGCGTCAGCGCGACATCGGATGTCGGGATATCGTCGCCGTCGCAATAATCGTTCAAATTCGCGGCGATCTGGCGGCGCAGATCATCCACACTTTGGAAAGAACCGGTTTCGCCGCCGTTGCCGATGGAATTTAAAAACGCCAGCCCCGGCGCCTGACTTTTGTCTTTGTCCAGTTCAAATTCAAGGGATTCCTGGGTGCCGGACGCCAACAACTTATCAACGACCGTATTGGAATTCGCAACGGAAACCCCGCCGAAACGGTCGTACCACGGATCCGCGGAATTCCACGCCGTCAGATTGAAACGCGGTCCGCCGCCGGGCGCGACTTCGCGGAACCCGGGAAAAACGTCTTCCGTAAAGGACGATTCCAGCCACGCCCGTTCTTCCCGATCCGAAGGGGAAACGTACCCTCCGGCATAAAATTCGGCGAAGCGCGTCGGGATCTCGTCCGCCGTCTGAAAACCGAAAGCATTGGGCGAACCCGACTCGCGCCATTTCAATTCGAGGATGCTCTGTCCCCAGCGCGCATCTTGCGGCGTGATCCCGAAAACCTGCGTCTGATATGAAGAACCGGCCGCGTTCTGATCCCAGTTGCCGGGGAACTGCTCCTGATTGACGTAACTGCCGGTCAGCACGCGGTACAGACTCATCCTGCCGAAACCGGGCGTCGGCAACACCTGATAGGCGTAACGCCCGATAATGACGCTGTCGGCAGCGGAACGATTTCCGTCGTCGTCGACTTCAGGAGTATGCACATAAACCCATTGCGCGCTGCTGTCGGAACCGTGATAGGGCGTCCGGGAATAAACATCCAGTTTGGAGTAGGCACTGTTCCCGCCCCGGCTGTAGGGACGCAGAAATTCTCCGTAAGCATCCTGACTCCGCGATGTCGCCGAGGGATCTCCTACGGAAAAGACGTTGCGCAGATCGAATCCCGGCGTACCGCCCGACTGATACATCTGGTCGACGGCGCCGGCGACCAGATCGGCGACTGAACGGGCGAGAAGTTTCGCTTCGGCGCCGTGACTGCGGTTTTCCGCGATGCGTCGCGCGAAAAGCGAACCGTTGATGAACGCGATGCCGAGCAGCATCAGCGCGGAAAGCACCCCCAGCGCGAAAAGCAACGCGACGCCGCGGTCGGAACCGCGCCGAGCAAAAGAAGACGCCATCAAACGGGGCGACGACACATGGATTTCAGTAATAATTTGTGACAAGATCCCGATTCCTTTGTTCATCAAGCCAAATGATCCGGCGGTAGGTGCGCGCATAGGCGTCGCGCAACCGGTTCTTTGCGGCGTTGTCGGAAGCGTTTTTATAGTCCAAAAAGTTTTCGCGGTCCATCAACACCAAGGTAATGCTGACCGCCGCGGGCAATCCGGGGTCGGCTTGCGGCCATTGCGCGTGCCCCGCCGTGATCGAACCTTGGACATCGGCGGCGGTTTGATAGGCGCGCACCTGAAAATCGACGACGTTGCTGGCGATCCGCACGCTGTTGCTGGAATCGGTGCTGAAATTTGCCGTGGAACCGGGATTCACCACCCCCGAATTCCCGCACAGCACATTCGCGTCGTTTTCCGGAAATTGATCCTCGTATGTGGTCCCGGTATTCAAAAGCGTCACCTGCAAAACGGAACTTCCGGCGTCGGGATCGTTGGCCGCCGAATCGCTGACATCGGCGATTTTGACGCCGACGAAACTTGCGACTTCATCATCTGATGTTTTCAGCGCCTTGTGATCGGTTTTCGTCGCGAAAAAAAGTTCGCTGGGCGACGCCCCGCCGCCTTGGATCTCAAAGAGATCGCTCCCGCCCGAATAATCCTTCACGTCGGCGGATCCGTCGGAGGCCTTTTTGTCCGGCGTCCAGACGGGAGGCACACTTGACGACGCCGTGATCAATTCGGTCAAAAAATCAAGCGCCATCCGCGCTTCCGCCGCGCCCTGCGATTTCCGGCTGGTGGACACCCAAAGTTTCTGCGAAGCGGAAAAAAGTTGCGTCACCATCATTCCCATCAGCGCAAAAACCGCCATGGAAACGATCAGTTCCACCAGCGTGAAGCACCGGATCCGACGCATTTTCATCCTTTTCCTCACTAAAATTTATAGAAGACCATCCGGACGACCCGATGCGTCCGTTCGGCGTATGGTTTGTCGGCGGGATAACTCAAATCCACGTCGAATGCGTAAAGACTTTCGGCGACGACTTCGCCGCTCGAATTCGCGCTCTGCGTCTGGAAGCGATAGGTGTTGGAGGGCGAAAACTGCGCCGCGTTTTCCGTGATCGAAGTGCCGCCGCCGTCAAAACGCGGCAGATAGGCGATCGAGCCGCCCCGGGTCCTTTGATCGCCGTCCTCGACGCCGTTTTCGGCGGCGAAAACCTGCGCCACACAGGTGAAATCCTCAACGGCGGAAGATGTCCCGTCGGCAATTTTGTGATAAACGAAAACATTACCCGACGAGGTAATTTTGTTGCCCGACGACGCCCCGAAAGTCGAATTGGTGTCGATCCCGGACGAAACGAAACCGAGATTGCCGCTTTGGACCCGGGCGTTGAAGTAGGCGAAAAACGCTTCCGCCGCTTCGACGACGTTGTTGTCGTTTTCCGCTTCGGCGGTCGCCTTCAATCCGGCGGGGAAAAGCGTCAGCACGGTGGAAAGACCGAGCGAGATGACCAGCAGCGCCAGCGCCACTTCCACCATATTGAAGAATTTTTTCCGCCGTCCGGTTTTCATCACTGTTTGCTGTAATAACTGATTTTGCCGCCCATGCGGGTGACGTGCAAGATGAAATAATTCGTTTTATTTCCCGTATAGTCGATCGTGGTGTTGTTCACCGTGCATCCCTGCACGACGAAAAAGAGATCGGACGTGGCGGCGAGACCGCCGTCCGGAGAAAACACGACTGCGCACGGTCCGATGCCGTTAAGCGATTGAAACGCGGGCGCGGACGAAAGCGCCCCGGTCACGGACGTGACTCCCCTCGTATAGTCATCTCCCGCGACGGGAAGGGACGAATCACGATCGGCTACGGTCACGACCCGTGCGTTTTCCATCGGCGCACTCCATTGCGACTGCGGGACCCATCTGTCGAACTTCCAACTTGAATCGTCATAAAAAACGAATGCGGGACGGAAACTTGCAAGATTGTAGGTTCCCCGATCAAAAGCCGGGGTGTCGTTGGAAGAAAAAGCGGAAGAATAATCGCGCGTACCGTTGGGGATGATCAGCCCCACATACTGACGGTTCGCGACCGCCAGCGCCTGCGCCTGCTCCAGAGCGCGCATGAGTTTTTCGGCGCCGACGTTGACCGCCTTGCCCGTGTTGATCCGGCTGAAAGCGGGCGCCGCCAGCGAGACCAGCAACCCGATCAATCCCATCACGACGAGCAATTCGACCAGCGTGAAACGATACGATCTCACCGTCATAAATTTCTCCCGTGCCATCCCATTTCCCTATTATAGCGCAACGCGGCAAAAAATGCAACTTTTTTTATGAAAAATCGTTGCGGTTATAGATGACCGCTTCCGAAAGATGCTCTTCGCGGATCGTTTCGCTTTGCGCGAGATCGGCGATCGTGCGCGCCGTCCGCAGGATCCGGTCGTAGGAGCGCGGGCTCAGATTGAACCCCGTCACCGCCTGCCGCAAAAGTTTCACGCCCGCGGCGTCGAGCGCGCAAAATTTCTGCAACGCCTTGCCGCTGAGTTGCGCGTTGGCGACGGCGACGCCGCCGTTGCGCGCCTTTTGCAATTCCCGGGCGGCGATCACGCGTTCGCGCACGGCGGCGCTCGTTTCGCCCTGCGGAGAAGCGACCAGTTCGTTTTCCGGCAACTGACGCACGGGCACTTTCAGATCGATGCGGTCGAGCAACGGTCCGGAAATCTTTTTGAGATACCGCCGCTTTTCCTCGACGGTGCATTTGCACCCCAAAGCGTAATCCCCCCGACCGCAGGGACAGGGATTCATCGCCGCGCAGAGGATGAAACGCGCGGGGAACCGGCAACTGCCCGTCGCCCGCGAAACGGTGATTTCGCCGCATTCCAGCGGCTGACGGAGCACTTCGAGGACGTTGCGCTTGAATTCCGGCAGTTCGTCGAGAAAAAGCACACCGTTGTGGGCGAGGGAAATTTCTCCCGGACGCGGATCGTGGCCGCCGCCGATAAGTCCCGCGTCGGAAATCGTGTGATGCGGCGCCCGGAAGGGACGGTCCGCGACGATCGGCGCCCCCGACGAAAGCATTCCGAGCACGCTGTGGATGCGGCTGGTTTCCAGAGTTTCCCCGCGCGTCATCGGCGGCAGGATCCCGGGGAGCCGGAGCGCCAGCATCGTTTTGCCTGTCCCCGGCGGTCCGAAAAAGAGCAGATTGTGTCCGCCCGCCGCCGCGATTTCCAACGCCCGTTTGCCGAGAAGCTGCCCCTTGACGTCGGCGAGGTCGGGCGATCCTTCGCGGAAAGGGCGGAAAATTTCCTCCGCGACCGACGCCGGCGCTACGCTCCGGGCGCCCGAAATCACGCCGACGGCTTCGGCGAGCGTGGATATGCCGTAAACTTTGAGCTGTTTGCCCGCGCCGAGCGCCGCTTCTTCGGCGTTGGCTTTCGGCACGAGCAGCGCTTCGACGCGGCCGCTTTCGCCAAGCGCGTCGGCGACGGGGAGCGCGCCGCGTACCGCCCGAAGCGTGCCGTCCAGCGCAAGTTCTCCGAGCGCACCGAAGCGTTTGAGCGCATCCGGAGAAAGAATTCCCGTCGCGCCGAGCAACGTCAGCGCGATCCCCAGATCAAAGGCGGCGCCCTCTTTTTTGAGGTCGGCGGGGGCGAGATTGACGACAAAAAAACCGCGCGGCGGCAGAAAACCGCTGTTGACGAAAGCGGAAAAGACGCGGTCGCGGCTCTCCTCGACCGCCAGATCCGGCAGACCGACGACGGAAACCACACCCTCGCCGCGCCAGAAACCGCCCGCCGAATTTTGATTCGCCTCGATCTCGACGACCGAAGCCCGGACGCCCGCGATCGCACCCGAAAGGACTGTGTTTACCATAATTTCTCCGTCAGCGCGCTCCAATCGACCAGCACGACGCGCCCGTTTTTGTCCCGGCGCCAGTCTTCCTCTCTCGTTTCGATGCCGCAGACCGCGAGCCGTTCGCGGAAATCGGCGACGGCTTCCGGCGGCGCGGCTTCAAAAATGCGCTCTTGCGCCAACAGCAACTCTTTGCAGGAAAAATCATATCCGATGACGCGTTCGGTCGGGATGTGATTGAGTGCCAGAAAATAATGACCGAAAAGCGCCGTGACTTTGGCGGGGAAGCGGCGGGCGGTCGCGATTTCCTCCGGAGCCGCACCGCGGTCGAGGACGAAATGTCCGTCCAGCCGGGTGAACCGGCGGTATCCCGACAATATCTGCTTGCGGCGTTTCGGCCATTCGTGCATCGTCCGGGCGAAATCCGCGCGCAACTGCCGGATCCAGACTTTCCGCGGATTTTCGACGCCGATCTCACGCAGCATACGCCAGAGGATTTCCCGCGACAGGTTGCCCCGCGCATCGGTAACGAGTTCCCGAAAAGCGCGTTCGCGGTAAAAACGGAAAAGTCCGTGACGCACCGAGCGGACGTCAACGAGCAGAAAACGCCGCGTTTCCGGCACGAAAAGGATGTTGCCGCCATGCAGGTCGCCGTGGCACAAGCGCTTGGCGCGCAGAAAGTTGATGAATTCGACGTACTCGCGCACAAACGTTTCATCGGCGCCGGACGTTTCGGCGAACGTCTCGACATCGACGCCGTTTTCGACGGCTTCGCTGACGAGGTACCCCTCGCGTCCGTCGGAAGCGTATCCCGCATAACGGACGACGGGAATGCCGGATTTTTCCAGAAATTTCGCGTTTTCGTATTCCCGTTTGAAGGCGCGCACGCCTCTGCGGTCGTGTTTGATGAAATAATTTCCCGCACGCAGGACTTCGCGCACCGGATTTTCCTTGACGACCGTACCCGCGGCGAGGAGTTCGCCGAAGGTTTTTTCATCAAAGGGCATTTCTCCGAAAAATTTCATTTCCCCCGCGCTCCGAGATAGAACGTCGTAACGCCGAATTTGCGGAATTCCCCGTTTTCCGACAGACCGAGCGACAGGAATTCACCGACGGCGCCGGGGCGGTCGGGGATCTCCCAGACGATCCGGGCGGTCCCGATGCGGTCGCGGAAACGCGCGTCATTCAACAATTTCGCACAGCATTCCGCCGAATCCGCATAAGGAGGATCGGCGAAGACAAAGTCGAACCCCGCCGCGTCCGGCTCCAAAAAATCCCCCGCCGTCCGCGCGTCGCGGACAAAAATCTCGATCCGCGCGGGGCATCCGGTCCGGCGGACTTTGTCGGCGTTGCGCCCGATCAGCCGGGCGTGCGCCGGATCGTTTTCGACCAGCGCGACGAAACCGGCGCCGCGGCTCGCCGCTTCCAGACCGAGCGCGCCGCTTCCGGCAAAAAGATCAAGTACGCGGCATCCGGAAAAATCCCCCAGATGGTCGAAAAGCGCCTTCCTCGTGCGGCCGAGCGTCGGACGCACGGTGAGATCTTCCGGCGTTTCCAATTCAACGTTGGCGGCGTATCCGGAAATGATTTTCATCGTCCGTCCTTTTCCAACACCACCATCGCGACGGCGGAATTTTTTTCGTGGCTGATCGACAAATGGACTTTGTCCGCGATTCCGGCGAGCGTCGCACGGGTCGCTCCGTCGGTTTCGATAAAGGGTCGCCCCGCCGCGTCGTGCAGGATCCGGATCTCCTCCCAGCGGCATTTCCCGCCGAAGCCGCACCCGAGCGCCTTGGCGAATGCCTCCTTGGCGGCGAAAACGCCCGCGTAGGTTTCCGCGGCGCGCGCCGGCGGCCGCGGGATTTCTCCGTCCGGATAAAGGCGGCGCAGAAACGCATCCCCGAAGCGGGCGGCCGCCCGTTCGATCCGGTCGCATTCCGCGATGTCGACGCCGATGCCCGCGATCATAAGAACTCCTCCGGCACGGTCACTGCGCCCTGCCGCACGATCCGTCCGGGCGCGACGGTCAGATCGACGATCGTCGAACCTTTCGCGCCGGGAGGGAGCGCGCCGCCGTCGACGACGAGGTCGGCTTCGCCCGCAAGCATCGCCGCGGCGCTTTGCGCGTCGGGAGCATCGGGCATCCCGGACAAGTTCGCGCTCGTCTGGTAGAGCAGTCCGCCGAAACGGACGAGCAGTTTCTGCAGAAAAGGCCGTTCCGGTACGCGGATCGCGGCGGTGCCGAGCCGGACGTCGCGCAAAATCAGCGTCAACGCTCCCGGCCAGAATTTTCCGGCGAGACGCCGGGCGCGGTCGTCGAGCGAAAAGCGCGTTTCATCAAGCGCGGCGAAACTTCCGGCGAAAAAACCGAGCCGCTTGTCGGCGGGACGGCGTTTGAGGGCGTAAATCTTTTCCGCCGCATCCGGGACGTCGGCGCCGGCGATCAATCCATAGACGGTTTCCGTCGGAACGAGGACGACGCCGCCGCGACGCAAGACGGCGAGCGCCGTTTCGAGCGTCTGCGGGTCTTTTTCTTTCATCGTCGCGTACACGTTGCGGGTCCCCTGCTTCTTTCTTGATTCAATATACCGCTTCGGCGGCGCTTTTGCAAGGCGCACCGGGAAAAGGCGCGCTTTTTGTTTTCCCGCGTTGTGGAAAAAAACGTGTTCCGGCTTTATATTATGGTGCGAAAGATTTTTTCGGACGAGGAATTTTCAACGATGGATTACACCAGCACCCGCAGTCAATGTTCGGTCGGGTCCGCCCGGACGATCGCGCAGGGGATCGCCGACGACGGCGGTCTTTTCGTGCCGCGATCGTTTCCGCGTCTCGACGCGACGGCGATGCAAAAACTCGCGGCGGGCGATTACCGCGCCCGCGCCCGGGAAATACTGTCGCTTTATCTGACCGATTTCACGGCGGACGAGATCGCGCACAGCGTCGGCGCCGCCTATTCCGGAAAATTCGAGAACGACGATCCCGCGCCGCTCGTCGAAGCGGGCGAAGGCCGCTTTTTTCTTGAACTTTGGCACGGTCCGACGTGCGCGTTCAAGGATATGGCGTTGCAATTGCTTCCGCATCTCCTGACGGCCGCCGCGGGCAAAGTCGGCGGCGGCAAAGAAAGCGTCATCCTCGTCGCCACGAGCGGCGACACCGGCAAGGCGGCGCTCGACGGTTTCGCCGACATACCGGGGACGAAGATCGTCGTTTTCTATCCGCAGGACGGAGTGAGCGCGATGCAGAAACTCCAAATGATCTCCCAGCGCGGGAGCAACGTTTTCGTCTGCGGCATCGCGGGGAACTTCGACCACGCGCAAAGCGGCGTCAAGGCGATCTTTTCCGACGAAGCGATGAAGCGCGACCTCGCGGCGAAAAATCTCACCTTTTCGTCGGCGAATTCGATCAATTTCGGGCGGCTCGCGCCGCAGATCGTCTATTATGTTTCCGCCTATTGCGACCTCGTCCGGCGCAAAAAACTTGTTCCGGGACAGCGTTTCAACGTCGCCGTGCCGACGGGGAATTTCGGCAACATCCTCGCGGGCGTCTATGCCCGGATAATGGGCGTGCCCGTCGGGAAATTCATCTGCGCGTCCAACCGCAATGCGGTCCTGAGCGATTTCATCGCCACGGGGGTCTATGACCGGAACCGGGAATTTTTCACGACGACGAGTCCTTCGATGGACATTCTCATATCCTCCAATCTGGAACGGATGCTTCATCTGCTTTCCGGCGGCGACGGTGAATTCGTCGGACGCAAGATGGAACAACTCAGAACGACGGGACGCTATGCCATTCCCGAAGCGATGCTCGCACAATTGCAGGAGATCTTTTTCGGCGGCAGTTGCGACGATGAAGCCGGCGCCCGCAGGATCGGAAAACTTTTTTCCGAAACGCATTATCTGGTCGATCCCCATACTGCGGTCGCCGCCGAAGTCTGCGAACGCTACCGGGAAGCGACGGGGGACGCTTCGCCCTGCGTGATCGTTTCGACCGCGTCGCCCTACAAATTCGCCGGCGCGGTGCTTCCGGCGATCGGCGTCAAAACCCCGCCCTCCGACGGATTCGCGATGCTGGAAAAACTTTCCGAAACGACCGGCACGGAAATCCCCGCGCCTCTGGCGGCGTTGCGCGGCGCGGAGATCTTGCACAAAACGTCGGTGGCTCCTTCGGAAATGGCGCGCTTCATCCGCGATGCGTTGCTCTGACGCGGGAAAAGGACGGCGGCGTCACTCCGCCGCGGGGATCTTTTTCACTTCGACCGCGGAAACGCGGCGCTGATCCGTCGCAAGCACGGTGATCTCGTATTGCTCGTAGGTAAAATGGTCGCCCCGCTTGGGAAGCCCGTTGAGCCGGTCGGTCACCCAGCCGTTGACCGTGACCATCTCGGAATCGATCCGGATGCCGAAATAATCGCAGAATGCGTCGAGTTCCACCGTCGCATCCACGCGGACGGCATCGGGCGAAAGCCGCCGGAACGGTTCGACGACGTTGTCCAACTCGTCCCAGATCTCGCCGACGAGTTCTTCGAGGACGTCTTCCATCGTGATGATGCCGTAGGTGCCGCCGAATTCATCGACGACGACCGCCACCTGCGCCTGTTCTTTTTGGAGTTTCCGCAGGATCGAACTGATTTTTTCTCCGGTGGGGACGAACACGGCGGGACTGATGATCTCGTCGAGCGTTTTGGGCGTCACGCCGATGCCCGAATAAAAATTTTTGAGATGCACGACGCCGACGACGTGATCGATGTTGTCGTCATAGACAAGCAAACGGGAAAATTTCGTTTCCGAAAAAACGCGGGCGATCTCTTCTTTGGTACTGTCGTGGGGAACGGCGCCGACTTTGACGCGGGGCGTGGCGATGTCTTTGGCGTCGCGTTCGGAAAATTCGATCGCGTTGCGGAGCAATTCCCCTTCGTTTTTGTTGAGACCGCCGTCCTGCTGGACTTCATCGACGAGCATCAGCAGTTCTTCCGGCGAAACGGGTTCCTCCTTCGGGGCGGGAAGCATCGCGACGATCAGTTTTTTCCACCAGGAAAAAAGGCAGGCCGCCGGCGCACAGATCCACATGCACAATTGCAACGCGGGCGACGCGAAAAGCGCAAAGCGTTCAGCGTTGTCCTTGGCGATGCATTTGGGCGTGATCTCGCCGAAAATCAGCACGTCGAGCGTGATCACGACGACGGAAACGGTCGCGCCGAGTTCACCGCCCATCAGCCGGACGAAAAACAGCGTCCCCACCGACGCGAGCGCGATGTTGACGATGTTGTTGCCGATCAGGATCGTCGAGAGAAGCACGTCGTAACGGTCGGAGAGACGGCAAACCAGCCGGGCGAGACGGTCGCCTTTTT
>JAKSOG010000140.1 GCA_024405715.1 Victivallaceae bacterium
AAGGAAAGAAATAAACGCGGAAACAAGGATGGCAAAAAGCGATAAGTATACAACGCCGGAATTTGGCTCGTAATCGGCAGAATGAGAAGAAACCTGGGACTTCAACAGCCCAAACAACGCAGAAAAAATCGCTTGGTGCGCAACCGGAGGCATCCGTCGTATCGGAAAGATTCATCAACCGGGTCTTTTTCTGGATGTTCGCCGGACTCGGCGTTTCCGGTGCCGTCGCCTGGAGTGTCGCCCGGAGCGGCGGTTCGTTTCTGCGGAGCAATCCGAATTCCGCCATATTGCTGATCGTATTGACCTTCGGGCTGGTTTTCGTCCTGTCGGCGGCGATCCACAAGATTTCGGCGACGGCGGCGACGCTCTGTTTCATCGCCTACGCCGCGCTGAACGGCGCGATGCTTTCGACGCTCCTTTTCGTCTATTCGACCGGCTCGGTGGTGCGGGCGTTCTGCGCGACCGCGGTGATGTTCGGCGCGACCGGGATCTACGGATATGTGACCCGGCGCGATCTTTCGTCCCTGGGCAGTCTCCTTTTTATGGGGCTCGTCGGGGTGATCGTCGCATCGTTTGTCAATTTCTTTTTGCGCAGCGGCGCGCTGGACTGGATGTTGTCGTTTCTCGGCGTCGTCATTTTCGTCGGACTGACGGCGTTCGATATGCAGAAAATCAAACGCTTCGCTTCCGGAGCCGCCTCCGCCGACGGCGAAGTCGCCGAAAAGGCGGCGATCCTCGGCGCGCTCACGCTCTATCTGGATTTCATCAACCTTTTCCTCTATTTGTTGCGCTTTTTCGGAAACCGCAAGTAAGCGTATTATGAAAATTCTCGTCACCGCCGGACCGACCCGCGAAAAGATCGATCCGGTGCGTTACATTACCAATTTTTCCAGCGGGAAAATGGGGTACGCTCTGGCGCGCGAAGCCGCCCGCCGCGGCGCCGGAGTTGTGCTGGTTTCCGGTCCGGTCGCGTTGCCGGCGCCGGAAAATGTGCGCGTCGTGAACGTGGAAAGCGCGGCGGAAATGTTCGATGCCGTCGCGCGCGAGTTTCCCTCCTGCGATCTTTTGGTCATGGCGGCGGCGGTCGCCGATTACCGGGTCGCGCATCCGGCGGCGGAAAAACTGAAAAAAAGTCCGGGCGACCTAGTCCTGACGCTTGAACGCACCGCCGACATCCTCGCCGAAATGGGACGGCGCAAAACGCCCGGGCAGAAAATCCTCGGATTCGCCGCCGAAAGCGGCGATCTCGCCGGTCGCGCCCGCGAAAAGTTGCACCGCAAAAATCTCGACTGGATCGCCGCCAATCTCGTCGCGGACGGATTCGGCACCGACGACGACCGCATCATTCTGCTTTCGGCAGCGGGGACGGAACTGGAAATCGGTCCCGCTCCGAAGGCGGAAATCGCCCGCCGGATTTTCGACGCGATCCTTTGAAAAAGAGACGGCGGGAAAGACTTGCTTTCCTCCGGTGGATATGCTATATTATTATGATGGCGGATCGAACGAAACTCAAATAGATCAAAAGGAGGTCCAGCAGTGAGTCAACGGATTCTCGTTTTCGTCAAGCAGGTGCCGGACACGCAAAACATTTCCGGCGACGCGATGACTCCCGAAGGCACCGTCAACCGGGCGGCGTTGCCGGCAATTTTCAACCCCGAAGATTTGAACGCGCTTGAATTGGCGCTTCAACTCAAGGAACGCTACGGAGCCGAAGTCGTCGTCGCGACGATGGGAATGCCGGCGGCGGCGGAAGTGTTGCGCCAGTCGCTCTACCGCGGCGCCGACCGTGCGGTGCTCGTCACCGACCGCGCGCTCGCCGGAGCCGACACGCTGGCGACCAGTTATACGCTTTCCTGCTGCGTCAAAGCGCTCGGCAAGATCGACCTTGTCCTCTGCGGACGGCAGGCGATCGACGGCGATACCGCGCAGGTGGGACCGCAGATCGCGGAAAAACTCAAATGGCCTCAACTTTGCTACGTCGAAGAAGTCCGGGAACTGACCGCCGATTCGATCACGGCGCGCCGGACGATCGAAGGCGGTTACGAGATTTTGACCAGCCCGCTTCCGGCGTTGCTGACGGTCGTCGATGCCAATTCGCCGCGGCCGATGAACGCCAAGCGCATAATGAAGTACAAGCGCGCCGCGACGCCGAGCGAACTGGCGCGGCGTTGTCCCGAAACGGCGGCGGAGGAGGCCGAAAAACTCGCGGCGGCGGGATTGCTCATCGAAGAACGCAACGCCGCTTCGCTGGGCGCCGATCCCGCGCGCATCGGCTTCCCCGGGTCTCCGACCAAGGTCAAGCAGGTGATGAGCGTGGTGCTCACCGCCGGGGAAGCGAAACAGATCCCCGCGACCGACGAGGGGATCGCGCTTCTGATCCACGAATTGATTTCCGATCATACTTTGGGGTGATGTCATGGCTCAAAACCGAGGAAATGTCTGGGTGTTCGTCGAACAGGAAGCCGGTCGTGTTTCCAACGTCAGTCTGGAACTGATCTCCAAGGCGCGCGAACTGGCCGACCGTTTGCAGGTGAAAGTCGAAGCGTTGCTGCTCGGCGACAAAATCGAGGCGCTCGCCCCGCAACTTTTCGCCTGCGGATGCGACAAAGTGCTGCTCGCGGAAGATCCGCGGCTCGAACCGTTCACCGTGATGCCCTTCGCCCGCGTTATTATGAATCTCGTCAAGGAACGCCGCCCCAACATCCTGCTTTTCGGCGCGACGCTCAAGGGACGGGAACTTGCGCCGCGGATCGCGTCGGAAAAGCTCGCGGGCCTGACCGCCGACTGCACCGATCTCAAAATCGACGATTTCGAGGATAAAAAAAGCGGCAAGTGCTATACCGACAAATTGATGCAGATACGTCCCGCTTTCGGCGGCAACATCATCGCCACGATCGTCAACACCTGGGACGACCCCCAGATGGTCACGGTGCGTCCCGGCGTGATGAAACTCGGCGTCCCCGATCCTTCGCGCAAAGGTGAAATCGAGCGGATCCCCGTCGAACTCGACGTCGCGGACACCGTCGTCAAAGTGGTCGAACGCGTCCGCGCCGACAAAGAAGTGGATCTCGCTTCGGCGCAGATCATCGTCGCCGGAGGGTACGGCGTCGGCGGCAAGGAAAACTTCCAGTTGATCCGCGATCTCGCGGCGGCGCTCGGCGGCGAAGTCGGAGCCAGCCGTGCCGCGGTCGACGCGGGTTGGATCAGCCACGATTATCAGGTGGGGCAGACCGGAGTCACGGTGCGTCCCCGGCTTTACATCGCCTGCGGGATCTCCGGAGCGATCCAGCATCGCGCCGGAATGGCGGAATCGAAAAAGATCATCGCGATCAACACTGACCCCGGCGCGCCGATTTTCTGCTGCGCGGATTACGGGATCGTCGGCGATCTCAAGACGGTCATCCCCGCGATGATCAAGGCGTTCAAGGCGAAACATTGAGGTGGCGGTTATGGCGAACTATTTTCACGACAATCCCGATTTGAAATTCACGCTGGAAAATCTCGAACTGGCGCCGATTTCCGATTTGATCGAAGACGGTTACAGAGCCGCGGAAAAATACGAGACCGCTCCGCGCGACGCCACCGATGCGCTCGACAATTACCGCCGTGCGCTGGAAGTCGTCGGCGAGGTCTGCGCCGACCGCATCGAACCGCGGGCGCGCACCGTC
>JAKSOG010000141.1 GCA_024405715.1 Victivallaceae bacterium
CGGCACACAGCCGCAAAAAATTAGGATGGAGTTGGTCGTCGACGAGCTCGGATTCGACGGCGTGATCGTTTCCGACGCGCTGGTGATGGGCGGCATCACCCGGATCCAGCCCTACGAAAAACGCATCGTCGACGCCTTCAATGCGGGCATCGACATCATGCTTTGGCCGGAACTTGATTATTTCGACCTCATCGAAAAAGCGATTTCGCGCGGCGAGATCCCCGAAACGCGGCTTGACGACGCGGTGCGCCGCATTTTGCGTATGAAATTCCGGCAGGGGCTTTTCGACGAAGAAAAGGAAACTCGCCCTGCCCCCGACGACGAAGTCTTCACGGTCGAGGGGAAAAAATTCGCCGAAAACGTCGCGCGGCGCGGCATCGCGCTCGTGCGCGACACGGCAAAAGTTTTGCCGCTTGACCGGAAAAAGACGAAGCGTGTCTTGCTCTGGTTCGCCGTGCAGGAGCCGGAAAAAGTCGGGGAAACGTACCGTACCCTCATCGACGGTTTCAAGGTGCGTTGCGAAGATGTTGTCGTGCGGACGAACGGGAATTGTCTCGACCTCCTCAAACTGGAAGACGCGGGGGAAAACTTCGATGCGGTGATCTTCCTTTTCGACGTGCATATATCCTTGACGCACGTCTGCCGTCCGCGCGGAGCGCAGGCGGAATGTCTTTGGACTCTCGGCAACACGACGCGTCATCATCCGATCGCCGTCGGATTCAATTCGCCTTATTTATTGATGGACAGTCCCACGATCCCGACGCTCGTCAACGCTCATTCGGCGGGCGACGCGATCTTCAAAGCGTTGCCGGAAGTGCTTTTCGGGGAAACGCCTTTCACGGCGCAAAGCCCCGTACGCTTCCCCGATCTCGTCGGCGTGGACGATACGCTCTGAAACCGGCGCGGCACAACTCTGGCTCTGAAAGACATCGGAAACCGCTCCCCGGATCTTCGGTGTCGGTGACAAGAGTGAAGTCGGGATCCAGCGCATTGTAGCGATATTGCGTACCGTACAAAACCGGGGTTCCCCCTTACGGGCGGGGGAGATAATAACTTTTCGCGACCATACTATAAATCTCGCGGCGTCAAAGCCAACCGCGTTCCGCTTCGTTTTCCCGGCGGCGTTCTTCAAAAAGCGCGACATAGCGTTTGTGCGTACGGCGCAGCGTTTCCATATCGTTTTCGTCCAAATCGTCTTCCCAATAAACGGCGAATTGCGGACAAATAACGCTTGCCGCCCGGCGTTCCGCACGCGACCACTTGCCGAAGTCGCATTCGACGGCAAAGCAAAGATGTGTCGAAAAGAGATCAAGCCAGTTTTGCACGGAAAAAATATGCCACGGCGCAATCGCCGCCGCCAACGGGAACTCTCGCAAAACGCGGGACCACTCTGCGATGCCAAAATCCCCGCTCTGAATGCGCGCAAGCGTTTCTTTTTCAAGATATTTTTTCAAATCATTCTCATCAAGTCGCCGCCACGGCGGTTCATAGGTAAGCAGTTCGGTACGCGTGTTAAGACGCGACCGTCCTTCGGATAGCCGGTATTGCGAGAACTCCGCCACCCAGGCGCGGAAAATGTCCGGTTCGACGTTGCGTCCGGGATAACCGGCGGGATAAAAGGGAGCGGTGGACAATTCCCAGATGCGCGGGGCCTTTTTCGAGTGCCATTCTGCGCCCGACCGGAGGAATGCACTTTTCAGCATCGCTCCGGCATTCTGATACGAAAGCCGTGAATGATCGATATAGCGTTTTTTCATCTTCCGCCCTCCTTTATGCGTGTAAAATAACGCACGTCAGGGACAAAAAACGTCTCCGCCGGCAAAAAAGAGAAAAATCATAAAAAAAAGAACCGGACTTTCGCCCGGTTCTTTTCTATAAATGTCGGAAAGACGACCGATTACTCGGCGTTTTCCAGCACTTCGACCGCGTCCTTGACGCCGCCTTCGACCTTGTTGGGATCAAAATCGGCGTTGGTCGAGAAGATCACACCGCCGAAACGCACCATGCTGCCGATCGAAACGATTTCGACTTTGACCACTTCGCCGCTCGCTTTGACTTCGAGAGGCATCAGCATTTTTTTCCAGTAAAATTTCGGTCCGGCGAAATCGGCCATTTTTTCGTCGCCGAATTTACCGAACGAAGCGCCGTTGATCTTGATCTGACCTTTGCGCCAGCCTTCGTTGCGGGTCTCGGTGTTGACCCACACAGTATATTTTCCCGCTTCGGGCATCGCATAGGTGCCCTGGGCGACCACGTTCTTGGTTTTGGAAACGAGGACGCCGCTGGTGCTGCACTGCCATTCGTCACCGAGTTCGTAAGCCATATCTTTGGCTTCGATCATCACGTCCATCGCGCCGCAGACCGCCGCGGCCATAGCCAGAAATCCCAACAGTTTCTTCATTTTTCTCTCCTTTTTTTGCGGACGATTCCTTCGTCCCGTCATTAAATTAGCACCGTTTCTGCGATTTGTCAACACTTTGTATGCATTTCGCTTGAAATCACGGCGTCGGCCCCGGAGAGAAGGACATCCGTTTTTTTGAAAAAAATCGGAAAAATGCGCTTGCAAAAAACCGTTTCGTCCGATATAATAAATGCACGCCGAAAGGGAGGGTGCGCGAACGATATGAAACAAGCCCCTTTTTCCCCTTTCGGAGCCGGACAAAGTCTGACAAGTCATAGTGTAAGGATTGCATCCAATGTCGATCGATCTCTCGGAGTATTATGACGAAAACCAATGGCGGCTTTTCAAAGAGGAAGCCGCCCGGCACGAAACCCCGTTCCTTTTGGTCAATCTCGGCATTATCCGCGATAAATACCGGGAATTGACCACTTTCTTCCCTTTTGCGAAGGTCTATTACGCCGTCAAGGCGAATCCCGCGCCGGAAGTGATTTCTCTGTTGCGCGACCTCGGTTCCAATTTCGACATCGCCTCGCGCTATGAGTTGGACCGGGTTTTGGCGCTGGGGATTTCGCCCGACCGGATCAGTTACGGGAACACCATCAAAAAAGCAACGGATATCCGCTACTTTTACGAACGGGGCGTGCGGCTTTTCGCCACGGACAGCGAAGGCGATCTGCGCAACATCGCCAAGGAAGCCCCCGGCTCCAAAGTCTTTTTCCGCATCCTCACCGAAGGCGGCGAAACGGCGGACTGGCCGCTTTCCCGCAAATTCGGATGCCACCCCGACATGGCGATCGATCTGGTCCTGCTGTCCAAAACGCTCAATCTCGAACCCTACGGCATCAGTTTTCACGTCGGCTCCCAGCAACGCGAAATCGGCGTCTGGGATTCGGCGATCGCCAAAGTCCGCTACATTTTCGATTATCTCGCCGAAGAAGGCATCCGCCTGAAAATGATCAATATGGGCGGCGGCTTCCCGGCGAACTACATCAGCAAGACCAACGAAATGAATGTCTACGCCGAAGAGATCACCCGCTATCTGCGGGAAGACTTCGGCGACGATCTGCCGACGATCATTCTTGAACCGGGACGGTCGATGGTCGCGGAATCAGGCGTGCTAGTCAGCGAAGTCGTACTCATCAGCAAAAAATCGGCGACCGGTATCGACCGGTGGCTTTATACGGATGTCGGCCGCTTCAACGGATTGATCGAAACCTTCGAGGAAAGCATCAAGT
>JAKSOG010000142.1 GCA_024405715.1 Victivallaceae bacterium
CAACAATTCGGTCGCCTCTTCGACGGAAAGGACCCAATGCGCTTTGACGGCGGCTTTGCAAGCGGCGCGGGCGGCGAATTCCGGATTGACGGGCAGTTGCGCCCGGGCGTTTTCCAGAAGTTCGTCCAGCATTTCTTCCACGATGTCGTCGATCGGCGCGGCGTGATTTCCGAAACACCCCGGGATCGCATTGACGATGACGCTTTTGCCCCCCATGTCTTCGAAATCGAATCCGAGCCGGACGAAAACGTCGCGATGGCGCAACAGCAACGCCGCTTTGGCGGGAGGAAGTTCAAGGACTTTGCCGATCAGAAGAAGCTGGCTGAAAGGATCCCCCTGCTCCAAGTGATCGAGGATCTCCTCGAAAAGGATGCGTTCGTGCGCGGCGTGCTGGTCGACGACGATCAGCGCGCCGCCGCCCGCGGCGAGAATGTAGGTATCGTCGTAGACGCCGAGTACCCGGTCGGGCCATTGCCCGGAAAAGACCGCCTCGTCCGGGATCGCCGCGCGGATTTTGACGACCGGTTCGTTTCCCGCCGCGCGATCGGTCAGAAATCCTTCTCCGTCCGGCGCTTCTGCGACCGGAACGACGGGAGATTTTTCCGTTTCCGGCGCGTTTCCCGGCGTGTTGGTTTTTATTTCGGCGACGGGGACGAGTTCTTCCTGACGTGCCTCTTCGACGCGGTAAACGGTTTCGGCGGCGCGCAGGATCTCCTCGACGCCGATCGTCGGCGGCAAAACGGACGTTTTTTCCGCCGCCGGAGAAACGGCGGGGGATTCTTCGTGAAGCGCGCGGCGTATCGCCGCCGTTACGGCGCGGACGACGGAGTAATCCGATTTGAAACGCACTTCCCGTTTCGCGGGATGGACGTTGACGTCGAAATCTTCCGGAGGCATTTCAAGAAAAAGCACCGTCGGGGGGAATCGCCCCGCTTCGTTTTCCAGCGTGCCGTATCCCTCGCGGATGCCGCGCCAGACGGGCAGCGATTCGATCGGACGGCCGTTGAGATAAATGCGCTGTTCACGCCGCCCGGGGCGGGTGAAACCGGGAGCCGCAGTCAATCCTGAAATGCGTATGGCGCCTTCGGCGTGAGCGATCTTTTTCATATTGGCGGCGAAACTCCTGCCGAAAAATTCGCGCACGCGCAGTTCCGGCGTCGCGCCGGGCGCGCAGGAAAAGACCTTTTTGCGGTCGATCAGCAACGTGAATCCGGCACGGCAATTACCGAGCGCAAGATGGATCAGCGTTTCCTCGATGTGATGTTCTTCGGTCGGGTCGGATTTCAGAAATTTCTTGCGTGCCGGCGTATTGAAAAAGAGGTCGCGCACTTCCGTCGTCGTGCCGACGGCTCCTCCGCAGGGCGTACAGGAAAGCAGTTTGCCCCCTTCGACGACCAGTTGCGTACCTTCGGCGGCATCGGCGCAGCGGGTGCGGATCGTCATCCGGGAAACGGCGGCGATCGAAGGGATCGCTTCACCCCGGAATCCGAGCGTGGAAATATGTTCGATCCCGTCGCCGGACAACAGTTTGCTCGTGCCGTGCGTTTCCAGCGAAAGAACCGCGTCTTCGGCATCCATTCCGCAACCGTCGTCGGCGACTTCGATGCGGTGCAACCCCGCCCTTTCAACGGAAACGGTGATCCGTCCGGCTCCGGCGTCGAGAGAATTTTCCACCAGTTCCTTGACGACCGAAGCGGGGCGTTCGATCACCTCCCCCGCGGCGATGCGGTTGCTCAATTCGGGGGGCATCACGCGGATCTTGCTCATTTTTCAGCGGTTCCGGCAAAGTGACAGCGGCAGAAGCGGTTCCCTGCTTCCCGCGGGACCGGGATCTGTGTCCGGCAACGCTCCTGATCCGCTTCGGAAAGGGTTTCTTCCAACGGGCAGCGTCCGAAAAAACGGCATCCCGCCGGAAAATCGGAACTCGACGGGACCGATCCCTTGATCGTCGCCAGTTTCCCCTGCGGCGCTCCCGGCACGGGGACCGCCCGCAACAAGGCGCGGGTGTAGGGATGCAAGGGAGAATCAATGACGTCGCGGCAGGCGCCGCGTTCGACCGCGTCGCCGGCATACATCACGCAAACGCGATCCGCCAGTTGCGAAACAATGCCGAGATTGTGCGTGACGAGCAACACCGCCATCCCGCGTTCCCGGCGCAAACGATCGAGCAGTTCGAGGATCTGCGCCTGGATCGTCACGTCGAGCGCCGTGGTCGGTTCGTCGGCGATCAAAAGGCGCGGGTTTCCCGCGAGCGCCATCGCGATCATTACCCGTTGCTGCATACCGCCGGACAATTCGTGGGGAAAAGCGTCGATGCGCGATTCCGGTGCGGGGATCCCGACGGCGGACAGCAGCGACAACACTTCGCGACGGCGGTCGGAAATTTCGGGGCGGTGCAATTCCAGCACTTCTTCGATCTGGTCCCCGATGCGGAAAACCGGATTCAACGCCGCGGCGGGTTCCTGAAAAACGTAGGCGATCTCGCCTCCGCGTATCTCGCGCAGATGCCGGACCGGCGTATGCAAAAGATCGACGATCTCGCCGTTTTTGCGGCGATAACGCATTTCTTCGGCGACAGGGCGCGCGCCCCGTCCGAGCAATCCCGCCAACGACAGACAGGAAATGCTTTTCCCGCAACCGGATTCTCCGACCAGTGCGAGGATTTCCCCCGCACGCAAATCAAAGGAAACATCCCGCACCACCGGAATCTTTCCGAAAAAAATCGCCAGACGGCGCACCGTCAAAAGTCTTTCGTCATCCATTTTCGGACCTCGCTTCTTTTGAAATATAGCACGATACGCGGATTTTTCCACATTATGCTTGGATTTTCTTTCGCATCGGGTGTATATTACATACATCTGAAAGCAGAATCAACCTGAACAAAGGACTCGAAATGGGACAAGTCTACATCACGGGCCGGGGGCTGATCACTCCGCTGGGCAATTCCATCGCGGAAAACGAAAAAGCGTTACGTTCCGGCAAAAGCGGCATCACGGCCGTTCCCGATTTCATCGAGCACGAATTACCGAGTATCGTCGGAGGCGTCGCGCATTGCGAACCCGATCCCGTTTTGATCGACCGCAAAAAGATGCGTTTCTGTCCGCCGACGGCGCTGATGTCGATCATGGCGGCGGATCAGGCCTTTCGTGAAGCAGGCATCCCGCGTGAAGAAATTCCTTCTTTGCGTATCGCGCTGATCGGCGGCGTCCCTGACAGCAATCCCAAAGAGATCAATTCCGCCAGCGTCGGATATACGATGGCGGGCAACAAGATCCGCTCCGTCACGCCCTGTGCGATCCCGCGGATCATGCCCAGTTGCGCGATCTCCCTGATCTCGATGACATTCGGCATCACGGGCGAATCCTACGATATTTCCGCGGCGTGTTCCAGCAGCGCGATCGCGGTCATGCTCGGCGCCCGTTTGATCCGTTCGGGCGCCTACGATATGGTTCTCGTCGGAGGAGCCGAAGACATCGACTGGTGTATGACGGTCGGTTTCTGCGCCTGCCATGCGCTTTCCCACAAATACAACGACAATCCGCCGATCGCCAGCCGCCCCTTCGACCGCGGGCGCGACGGTTTCGTCATGGCCAGCGGAGCGGCCTATCTTCTGCTTGAATCCGAACGGAGCGT
>JAKSOG010000143.1 GCA_024405715.1 Victivallaceae bacterium
GCGCGGACGCGACCACTTTGCCGTCGCGCAAAACGCCATGTCGTCGGCGAGACGCTGCACTTCCTGAAGATGATGGGAAATGTAGATGATCGCCGCCCCCGATTTGCGGAGTTCTTCGATGATGCGGAAAAGTTCTTCGGTTTCCGTTTCGGAAAGGGACGCGGTCGGTTCGTCCATTACGATGATGCGGGCGTGGCGGCGGAGCGCTTTGAGCAGTTCGACGATCTGGCACTGACCGGGCGAAAGATCGCCGACGCGCGCGTCCGGGTCGAGCTGAAAGTGGTAACGGCGGATCATATCGGCGACTTTTTCGCGTTCGGCGGCGAAATCGACGGTATGCGCGAGGCAGGACGAAAGGATTTCCGCGCCGAGAAAAACGTTTTCAAAAACGCTCAAATTGTCGGAAAGTTCCAGTTCCTGATAGAGCATCGCGATCCCCGCGTGCAAAGCGTCGGCGGGCGCGGCGAAAAGCCGTTCTTTGCCGTCGATGAAAATTTTTCCGGCGTCGGGGGTATGCAGTCCCGCGAGTACTTTCATCAACGTCGATTTTCCGGCGCCGTTTTCGCCGCAAAGGGCATGGACGGTGCCGCGGCGCACGGCAAAGGAAACGTCATCCAGCGCCTTGACCGAGCGGAAACTTTTGGATATATGCTCCATCCGGAGCGGAATGCCGTCCGTTTTTTCCGTCATCACAATCCGAGCGCCTGGGGGTAAAGTTTTTTCATCTCTTCGAGATTGTCGCGCGTGACCGTCATACTGGGGATCGGCAACGACCGTTCGATGGTTTCGCCGCGGAGTTTCCGCGCCGCCTGCCGGACGCCCTGATAGCCGATCTCAAAAGGATTCTGCGCGATGATCGCGAGCACTTTGCCGCGTGCGACCCCGTCGAGCAGAATGGGATCGGAATCGAATGCGACGAAACGGATCTTGCCGTCGAGTTTCTGGGTTTCGATGCCTTTGAAGGCGCCGACGCTCGAAGGATGGTTGACGGCGAAAACGGCGTCGGTCTGCGGGAAGCGTTCGAGCAGATCGATCGTTTTCTGCCGCGCGTCTTCGACGGTGCCGAGCGTATATTGCGCCGAAAGTATCTCGATGCCGGGATAGTCTTTTTTGATGGTGTCGGTAAAGCCCGCGTCGCGGGCGTCGGTCGAAGCGGAATTTTGGACGAATCGGATCACCAGCACCTGACCGTGTCCGCCGATCGCCGCCGCGAGGAGCCGCGCCGCTTCGGCGCCGCCCTTGTAGTTGTCGGTGCCGACGAAGGAATCGTACTTTTCCGCGGCGACGGGAGAGTCGATCACGATGCAGGGGACCGATTTCCCGGCGATGTTTTCGATCGGGCGCGCGAGCGCTTTGTAATCGTTGGGTCCGATGACGACGGCATCGGCGCGCTTGATGAGCGCGTCTTCGACCGCCTGAATTTGTTTTTCCCGGTCGGTTTCGACTTCGGGACCGTTCCATGAAACGGTACAGTTTTCCTCCTGGGCGGCGCGTTCCGCGCCCTTGCGGACGACTTCCCACCACATATTGGCGGTCCCTTTGGGGATGACGGCGATCTGAAAGACCTTGTTCTCGGCGCGGGGGTGGAGTTTCTTGTAGACGCCGAGCGAAAAAAGCACGGCGGACGCAAGCAGCAATACCGTCGCGTAAATGTGATTTGTGCGCATCAGACGGCCGATCCTTTTCTGTAAAAACGTTGCTGAAAAAAGGCGGCGTCGAACTTCATACCGCCCGTTGGGAGAATATACTTCGCCGCCGCCGTTTTTTCAAGTGCGTTTTGCGGTTTTTACCGGGCGAAACGCGCCAACCAGTCCGGATTTTCGGGGCCGAAATGTTTGAGCATCACCAGCGGATCCGCCGCGGATTCGTTGACGATCTCGACGCCCGAACGCGCCGCCGCTTCGGAAACGAAATATTCATCGTAACTTAATTGCCCGTACCGCAGCAAGGCGGGCGTTTCCAGCGTAAATCCGTTCAGTTTGCCGTGCCCCTGCATCATGATCAATCCGTACGCCGCCGCGTCCCGGATCGTGACGGAACGTCCGGGCAGTACGGTCAATTCCTTGGCGGAAACGTGATCGCTCTTGTAACAGATCCAGCGGTCGATGAAACCGTTTTCGGCGTTTTCGGCGTCGGATGCCGTCGCGAGCGGACGCATAAAGCGGTGCGCCGCGAATTCGGGATCGACGTTGAGGTCCCAGTCGACGACTTCGACGAGATAGTCGAAATCGCCTCTGCGGTCGGGAGGACAGTCTTTCCAGAGCAAATCTTCGGAAATGAGCTGGTCGTCGACCAGACTCTGGTACATCGCATAGACATCGCTTGCAAATTGCGGTTCATAGGTGCAGAAACTTCCCGGCGCGTGCAATACGCCCGGCGGCACGTCCCAGCCGGTTCCGGCTTCCAGCCGGTATGCGCGCGACAGATTGGTGATCTTGTTGTCGCCGCGCGTAAAATTGACGAGACAGGAGCGCAACTGCGCTTTGGTCGTCCCCGGTTCCAGACCGAAAAAAGTGAAGGGGAAATGACCGCCGTGATTGTTGAGTTGAGTCGGGAAAAAATAACATTCCGGCTTGCCGCGCTGTCCGACGAGCTTTGCGTGTTCGTCGCGGTGGTGGACGTGATGCGGCAAAGGTCCGAGATTGTCGAAAAATTTGGAATAGACCGGCCAGGCGTGATATTTTTCCCAGAGCCGCGTACCGAGGAGTTCCGCGCCGAGGGTCTCGACCGCTTCGGTGAGGGGGATCAAATCTCCGTCGCAGGAAACGAGATGGCTGATCCCTTCGTTTTTGGCGGTGAGCGGACCGTTGTCGGCAAAGGTGGTGCATCCGAGCCAGCGTTCGTCGATGCCGCCCCGTTTGCTCCCGAGCGCGTAATAGTCGTCGGGGTGGAGTTTGATGCGGCGCCCCGGTATGCAGAAAGCGCGCGGCACCCAGTTGGGGGCGAGCCGGAAAATGCCGCCCATATCGGCGAACGTCTGACGAATCTTGCCGGAAAAGTCCATGGTCAATCCTCCTTTGGTTGCGGACGTTGCAATTCGATGAATTCGGCGAAATCGATCCTTTCGAGCGTGAAACGGATGATGTCCCCGTCGCGCGTGAAGGCGATTTCCTTCCCGTCGGAAACGCGGCGGAGCGTCCCGTCGAAACCGGGCAGACGCAACGCGATCCTGACGTCGTGCAACGGCACGGGCGGCAGATCGTCCTGATCGTTGACGACGGTGAAAAGTTCCGGGATCTCCCCCCCGCCGCCGAGAAACGTGATCTCCGCCGAAACGGGGAGATTTTCCGCTTCGACGAGCGGCGACGAGGCGTATTTCAGGAAAAGTTTCCGCCCGAATTCGCGGTGCGAAAATTCTTTTCCCGTCAACACGGGACTGTAAAGATAAACGGCGCGTCCCTTTCCGAAACGATGTTCGGAGAGCGCCGTGAACGCGGTATCTTTCAACCCCGGCGGATTGGAATGGATCGAGGCGTAATCGTCGGGATCGTCCGCGGGAAAATCGGGCAGATTGACGACCGCGTCGACGCGGCATGAAAC
>JAKSOG010000144.1 GCA_024405715.1 Victivallaceae bacterium
CCACTTTGGGGGGCGGCGCGGCGGCGGGCCCACGACAGCCCGGGGGGTTTATCCCTTTTAAAAAAAAAACCGGGGGGGGGGGGGGGGGGGGCGGGCGTAACTACGCCGTCCCCGTTTTGTGGTTTGACGGCGTCGGTCGCCGTGCAAGACGCCGGGTCATATCTCATTTGCACCAAACCACGACGGGGGGCGGGGTCCGTATTTCGCCGCGAAGGCGGCGAAATGTCCGTTTGAGTCCGTTTTTGTCCGTCAGGGGAAGTCAGTCGTACAACTCGACCGCTTTTTGCGGGCAACGGTCCGCGTCATTGATTTGAGGACTTGTTTTCGCGTTGCAAAGACGAGGATAGTTTGTCCAGCAAAATGAAATACTCTTTCTTTGCGTTTTCGGCATTTCGGATCAATTCTTTGCGGATAGCCCGGTTCCTGCGATAGGTCTTCAAATCGGACGCAAGATGCCACCGTTGCGCGAAATCATCCAGCACGGGATCGACCGTCTGGACGTCATCGGGATCGAATCCCTTTTTGCGCAGAATGTCGTCGTAAAATTCCAGCTGTCTCAACACCCCGTCCGCGGCAAGCCATGCTTCCAACTGCGTCCGCAGTGCGATCGTTTCCCCGTCACGCGCACCGTTTTCGATCAGGGTGTCAAGCGGTGCGAAAACGGTATCACACGGATATTTTTTCCCTTCGCCGATTTTTGCGAACTCCGCCATTTCCAGCGTCACCGGAAACGGAACGGGGTCTTGCGCGGGAAGATCGCGGAAGACCGTTTTGACGATCTCGTTGGCGATCACCCAGTGACCGCGGCGGTCGGGATGGACGCGGTCTTTCGCGATTTGCAGTTCGGGGAACCACGCATAGAGCCGGCAAAGCATCATGCGGCTCATCGGGAAAAGAACTTTCGGAGCGTAGGTGTTGTAACAATGCGCCGCAAGTTTTTCCAGTCCAATGCAGTTGCAGTATTCATATTTTTGATCCGGCGCGGGGCGCGTGCCGTATTCGTCATAAGGGAAAGGCGCCATTACGACGACTTCGATCCCCCGGTCAACGAGGGCATCGACGATTTTTTTCATGTTTTCGCAATAGCTTTGAAAACATTTCTCTCTTAACGCCGCCTCTTCTTCGGAAGACGGCAAGCACGTTTTATAAAGGTCGCGGCCGACGTCGTTCATCCCGAAACAGATGATCGCCATATCGGGTTTTTTCGACAGGACGTCGCGTTCCAGCCGCCGGAAACCTCCGGAAGCGGTATCGCCGCCGATGCCGGCGTTGAAAACTTCGATCCTTTCCCGTGGGTAGCGGCAGGAAAGGTAAAGTTGAAGTTCCCCCGCGAAAAAACCATGCGAGGTAATGCTGTCGCCCAGACAGACGATCCGGCGCGGCAGTGTGCGATTTTTCTTTTCCGCAGGGATCTTGTTGCAATGCAAAATGCCGAAATCGTCGACGGAAAACGTGAAATTGTGCTTTTTGACATTTTCCGTAACGTTGCCGCTTATTTTGCAATCCTTTCTCTGCAGACCGCCCTCCGGCGCGCTGAAAAGGATTTCCGGCGCCGTGATCGTGCAATTTTTCAAAAGAACGCGATCGGAATCGACGAGATCGAATTTCATCGGCCCCGTGAAATCGAAACGGCAATCCTGAAAGGTAATATCCTGCGCCTTGTGGACCATCACCGGAAAGAAAGTCGAAATATGATTGCCGACGGCGGTGCAGTGATTGGAGGTTTCGTCAAAGTAAATCCCGTGACGCAATCCGAAGGACGGTGTTTCGCGGACGGTGTTCCGGTTGACGCGGAACTTTTCCGCGCCGAAAACATAGATGCCCGCGCCGTCGTGCCGCGCTTCGTCCTGCATGATGCGGGAAATATCGTTGTCCTCGATCGCGACGTCAAAAGGTTTTTCCGCCCCGCCGGAAATGGCGTGGAAGATCAATCCGCAATAACCGGTGCCGCAGATTTTGTTTCGGACGATCTCGAAATGCGAACCGCGATTTGTCCGGGCGTCGATCCCGGCGTCTTCGCAATCGCGGATGTCGCAGTTGCGGATCACGCAATTTCCGTCGGCGGTCATCACGATCCTCGTCACCCCGACGGCAAAAATACGGCAATCAAGTACGCGGATCGAATGATTGACGGGCGTTCCCGCCGCAAAGATGCCGTTGCCGCGACAATGAGAAACCGTCACGTTGGAAAAGGTGATATCCCGGCAATCGGAAACTTCCACGGCGCGCGAAGCGCGATCCGGTTCGTTGAGCGCATGACCGGGATCATTTGCGTTGGAACCGTTGCAATGGGAAAACGTCACGTTTTCAACCGAAACATTGTGCGCACCGGAAATTTTCAACAACTGATCGGTAACGGATGCCGTCAGTTTGACCGACTCGATGCGCTCGTTTTCCTTCGGGTAATAAAAAACTTCGCGCGTGGCGTGTTTATACATCCATTTCCCGGGACAAAGCCCCGCTTCGATGTTGCGGATCTGATAAGTGTTGACGTTGAAACCGCCCGCCGGATAACGCAACAAATTGGCGAAGACGATGACGCCGGTCTTGCGGTCGACGGACTTGACGCGCACCAAAGAGGAGTTCCACGAGTGAGGCAGATAAATTTCCGCGTCCTCGGGATCGAATCCGGGCAATTCCGCAGGAGGAACGGAGATCCGGTCCAATTCAAAATCCCGCGGCGGACGATCCCAGCCGCCGTATTGCGAACCGAGCCAGATGAGGCTGGTCGTTTCCAGATATTTCGCCATCTTTGCATGCGGATAGATGGCGACCGGGATATCAGCGGCATCGCCGGAAAGAAGTTGCGGAGCGGGAAGTCCCTCCGGGATCTTCGCCGCCCAATACGGTTTCCCTTGAACCGTGCTGAACGACAGCGGAACTCCGCCGGAAACGACCGTCCCTCCGGAACCGCGTATCGTCAAACCGGAATCGCGTTCATCCAAAACGATGGGAGCGGTCAAAAAAAGCGTTCCGTCGGCAAGGACGATTTCCTTTTCGCCGGAGATTTTCCGCGCGCTTTCGATTGCCTGACGCAAGGAGGACTCTTTCGCTTCGCAGACGATGCTCTCTTTCCCCGGGGACGAAATTGCAAGAAAAAGCATGCATAAAACCCATCCGAAAAACTTTTTCAACTCCGACATCTTTCGCCTCCTTCGTTTGCCATTTCCGCCAACCGCGTTGTACTCCCGAAACGGACTTTTACGGACATTCTGCGGACATTTACGGACACAACGGACACGCGTCCACAATTTGTGGTTTGTTTTTTGTCCGTTACCGTTCCGTCTTCGCCCTGCGGGCTACGCCGTGATGAGCCGTTATCCTATCTTTCGCGGCGGCGCCGCGAGACATCCGCCCGCCTTTTCGTCGCTGCGTCAACCTCTGATAATGTAGTTCCCCGCTCCTCCAAAAGCAAGCATCACCCTCACTTTTCATCAACGTTCATTTGAAAAAAACGCGCATTGACGCTAATATATGACGATGTGTCGGAAAACGATTTTTTCAGGAGACAATCCGGTGCGTATAAAT
>JAKSOG010000145.1 GCA_024405715.1 Victivallaceae bacterium
GCGGCGTGTACTGGGGAAGCGGCGGCGCGACGCTGTTTATGTTCGTATTGGTGCTGGCGCTCAACGTGCTGGGCGACGCGATGCGCGACGCGTTCGACCCCCGCGCCGATTGACGGTCAGCGCGATTTTTTCTCGTCCTTGGCGGTCGGATAGATCATCACGCTTTCGCCTTCTTTGACGAGATTGTACTTTTCGCGCGCGACCTTTTCGATTTCTTCCGGAGATTTTTCCAATCGTCCGACCTGCGACTGCAATTGCAACTGTTTTTCCTGCAAAGCGGAACGTTCCGCTTTCAGCCGGGCGAGTTCTTCCTGGCGGTGCCGGTAATCGCGATAGACCGGGATCAGGAGGAAAAGCGCGCCGATGACCAGCAGAGCCACCAGAAATTTCGTCAGAAAACTCCCGGAAGAAGCGTCGTTTTTGGCATCAGAGAAACCTTTCATTGCCGATCCTCCCTATTTTCCCGGTTGCAAAGAGATCAGAAATTCGATGTTGTTGCGGACTTTTTTCAGCCGCCCGAGCAGCAATTCCATCGCTTCGACCGGCTGGACGCCGCCGACCGCCTTGCGAAGGATCCACACCTTGCTCAATTCGTCGGGATGCAACAGAAGTTCCTCTTTGCGGGTCCCGGACTTTTCGATGTTGATCGCCGGATAAATGCGGCGGTCGGAAACGGCGCGGTCCAAATGCAGTTCCATATTGCCGGTGCCTTTGAATTCCTCGAAGATCACGTCGTCCATACGGCTGCCGGTCTCGATCAGAGCGGTGGCGATGATGGTAAGACTTCCGCCGCCTTCGATATTGCGGGCGGCTCCGAAGAAGCGTTTGGGCTTGTGGAGCGCGGCGGCGTCGACGCCGCCGGTCAGGACTTTGCCGCTGTGGGGTTGCAGGGTATTGTAAGCGCGCGCGAGGCGGGTGATGCTGTCCAGCAGAATGACGACGTCCTTGCCGTATTCGACCATGCGTTTCGCCTTTTCCACGACCATTTCCGCGACTTGCGCGTGGCGTTCGGGGGGTTCGTCGAACGTGGAACTGACGACTTCGCAGTCGATCACCCGTTTCATATCGGTCACTTCTTCCGGACGTTCGTCGATGAGCAGAATGATCAGCGTCACTTCGGGATTGTTGACGCGGATGCTTTTGGCGATTTTCTGCAACAGCACGGTTTTTCCGGTGCGCGGCGGCGCGACGATAAGACCGCGCTGACCTTTGCCGATCGGCGTCACGAGATCGACGACGCGGGTGGAAAGTTCTTCGGGATCGCGTTCCAGCACCAACCGTTGCGTGGGGAAATAAGGTTCCAGACTCGTGAACGGGATGATGTCCTTTTTGCGTTCGGGAGAATCGTTGTTGACGTTTTCCACTTTGATCATCGCGAAAAAGCGTTCCTTTTCGCGCGGCGCCCGGATCTGACCGCTGACGAAATCGCCGGTTTTCAGCGCAAAGCGTTTGATTTGCGACGGACTTAAATAAATATCTTCGGTACACGGCAGATAACTGTACGACGGCGACCGCAGGAAACCGAATCCGTCGGGCAGAACTTCCAGATAACCGCTGCCGTACATCTGACCGTTCTTTTCGGCATTGGCGCGCAGGATCTCGCAGATGAGCATTGATTTTTCCAGCGCGCCGATCCCTTCGATGCCCAGTTCCATCCCCATCTGGGTCAATTCCTGCATTGATTTTTCCTGCAGTTCGCTGATGTTGAGACTCGGAGCGGCGGGATCGCGCGGGATTTCCGTTTCTTCGGAAATTTCATCCGCAGGGGCGGCATTGCCGGACGGAGCGGGAACCCCGTTCGCGTCGTCGGCACTGGCACGGTTTTTGTTGCGGAATTTATTGTTGCGGTTTTTGTTCCGGAACTTGTTGTTGTTGCGGAATTTGCCGCGGGGCGCATCGTCGACGGGGAAACCGTCTTTCGGGTTGGCGGTCGGCGAAACATTCTGATAATCGCTGGATGCTCGGTATTCGTAATCGTCGCGGTCCGCTTCGCGCGCCATCCGGCGCTCTTCGCGCAAATCGTCATCCAAACCGGGGCGTTCTTCGCCGTTCATCGGGGTGTTGCAATCTTCGTTCATCGTAAAGATCCTTTTCCTTGTTCGATCAGAGTGAATTTTTTTATCAGGACGGAAATCTGCGCGTCGAGCGCATCGGGCGACGAACGGTTGATCACCGCATAATCGGCCCTTTCCAGTTTAACGCTTTCCGGCAACTGGCACGCTTCCCGGCGTGCGATCTCCTCCGGGGACAATCCCCGGCATTTCATCAACCGCTCGCGGCGCAATGCGTCGCCGCAGTAAACGGCGAGCACGGCGTCAAAACGCGGTGCGTAATCATTTTCAAAAAGCAACGGTATCTCGAAAACGCCGTTTCGGCGCGTTTTCCGGCAACGCGCGACGACACGGTCGATTTCCGCGTCGAGCGCGGGGTAAACCAACGCAAGCCAGTCCGTCATTTTTCCGGCGTTGGAAAAAACGGCGTCGGCGATTTTCGCGCGGTCGAAGCCGCCCGATGCATCGAAAAAGGCATCGCCGAAGCGCTTTTTTGTTTCTTCCAGAAATGCGGCATCCGGTTTTTCACGCAGGGCGCGGCAAAATTCGTCCGCGCTGAAAACATCCCAGCCGTGCCGAGAAAAACATTCCGCGACATAACTTTTTCCGCCGCCGATGGAACCGGTGATGCCAAGAATCATATCAAGAAAACAATTGTCCGCGATCGGCGTTATGCCGTTCGACGGGAACGGGAGAAATCGGATTTTCCGCAATCAAAGGATCAAAAAAGCGCAGTTGTTACGCATATAATGTACTCCGTCCGGGAAAAAATGCAAATTTTTTTATTTTCAGCGGTAAAAACGCTCGACGGCGACGACGACGCCCAATGCGCGCAACCGCGAGTCCGGGGAAAAGCGTACGACGAAAGGCATTCCGCCCGGAGCGGCGACGACCAAATCCCCCGTCCGGATGCCGAGCGCATGCAACGCATCGTCGCCCACGCGGACGGCGAAACAGCGTTGGGCGCGCACGGGAAGCGTCATCATCAGCGTACTGTCGAAGTTCTGTCCGGCAAAATCCGCGTCGCCGTCGATCGTTTCCCACAACGGCACACGACTCAAACGGCCGTGAAAACCGGGGTCTTTCAGCACGATGCTCCGCGCCTGCGACGTGCGGACGATATAACCTTTTTTCACCAGCGCCGCCAGATGGGCGAACACCGTCGAATCGCAGATCCCGAAATGGCGGGCGCATTCGCGGATCGTCGGAGCCATACCGTCGCGGCGGCAAAAGTAATCCCGGATGAAATCGAGCAGTTCCTTCTGGCGACGGCTCAACGGACGCTCCATTTGGACGGGAAACTGAATCCGACCGTTACGATCTGCATCCGGCGGTCGACC
>JAKSOG010000146.1 GCA_024405715.1 Victivallaceae bacterium
GTACCGAGCATATGTGCTTCCAGGAGGAACGCATCGCCGCTTTCCGCGAAATGATCTGCGCCGACACTCTCGAGGAACGGCAGATCGCGCTGGCGAAGATCCTCCCCTATCAGCAGGACGATTTCGAGCAACTTTACGAAGCGCTCGAAGGCGCTCCGGTGACGATCCGCTTCCTCGATCCGCCGTTGCACGAATTCGTTCCCCACACCGAGGACGAGATCCAGTTGCTCGCCAAAGCGCAGAACAAATCCGTCGCGCGTATCAAGGAGATCATTGACTCCCTGCACGAATTCAACCCGATGATGGGGCATCGCGGCTGCCGTCTGACCGTCACGTATCCCGAGATCGCGGAAATGCAGACCCGCGCCGTGATCCGCGCGGCGATCAAAGTGCAGAAACGCCATCCCGGCTGGAAGGTCGTGCCCGAAATTATGATCCCGCTCGTCGGCGAGGAAAAGGAATTCAAATTCGTCAAGGATATCGTCGTGCGCATCGCCGACAGCGAACTTGAAAACGCCGGCGTCAAGATCGACTACGAAGTCGGTACGATGATCGAGATCCCGCGCGCCGCGCTGACCGCCGACGCGATCGCCAAGGAAGCGGAATTTTTCTGCTTCGGCACGAACGATCTGACGCAGATGACGTTCGGATTTTCGCGCGACGACGCCGGCAAGTTCCTCGGCGCCTACTACGACGGCAAGATCTATGAAAACGACCCCTTCGCCAAACTCGATCAGATCGGCGTCGGGAAACTGATGGATATGGCGGTCAAACTGGGCAAATCGGTGCGTCCGGCGATCCATTGCGGCATCTGCGGCGAACACGGCGGCGACCCCACCAGCGTCGCGTTTTGCCACAAGATCGGTTTGGATTATGTTTCCTGCAGTCCCTACCGTGTGCCGATCGCGCGTCTCGCGGCGGCGCAGGCGGCGTTGAGCGAGAAATAAAAGCGACCGCATCTTCCGCGCGGGCGAACCGACCGGTTCGCCCGCGTTTTTATCTTTGCCGTACGGAATGGGGAAACGGGGAACGCCGCTTGCGGCTTGAAATATGCGAACAAAAGAACTATATTTAGTATAAGGATCAAGGGCTCAACTTTTTTTGCGGGACAACGCCGTGACCGGAAAATTTTTCGTCCGTCTTTTTTTTCTTTTCGCCGCGTCGCTGACGGCGGCGGATTTTTCGTTGCGCGAAAAGGACGGACAGATGGATTCCATCCTCGCTTCGGTCAACGGCGACCCGATCTCGCTTCAGGACGTTTTCGCGCTGACCCGGACCAAGGAATACCAGTTGTACGGCGCCTATTCCGGCGAGGAACTCGAAAAACAGATCCTCAAATTGCGCCGCGAAGCCGTCGATATGCTCATCGACCGCAAATTGATGATCGCCGACTATCATAAAGGCGATTACAAGATCCCCAACCGCGACATCGAATCGGAACTCGATCAGGCCGCCGACGATCTGGGAGCCCGGTCGCGGGCGGAACTCGCGGAAAAATTGCAGAAAAGCGGTTCGTCGATCGCCGATTTCCGGCGCGACCTCGAGGAACATATGTTCGTCCAGTTGATGCTTTTCCGCCAGTACAATCTCCATGTGACCGTTTCACCGCGCGACGTTCACGACTATTACCGCAACCATCCTGACGAATTCGTCCGTCCGGAAACCTTGACGCTGGCGATGATCATGCTCGACCCCGAACGGCAGGATATGGATGCCGCCGTCCGGGACATCGAAACGATCCTTTCACGGGATGTTTCCCGCTTCGGAGAATTGGCGCGGCGTTATTCCTCCGGGCCGGGGGGGAACAACGACGGAAAAATCGGCACGATCGAGCGTTCGCGGTTGCGCCCCGAATTCGCCGAAGCGCTCACCGACCCCGCGGCGGGGAAATGGTACGGTCCCGTGAAAACGTCCGACGGCATCGCGTTTTTATTGGTCGAAGACCGGCAAAACGCGGCCGAAACGAAATTTGAAACGGCGGCCCCCGCCATCCGCGCCAAACTTGAACGCGAAATGCGCGCGGAAGTCAAAAAGCGTTATGTCGAATCACTGCGCCGCGAAGCGGTGATCCGTTATTTTTTCCCGGAGTAGAAAATGAGATTGCGCTGTCGGAAATGCTCGAATATCTTTGATGCCGGGAACGGCACTCCCGGCACTCCCGTGCCTTGTCCTCAGTGCGGCACCGCAGCGGAACGCCCCGACCGCGTCGGGCCCGGCGTCGTCCTCGGCGATTTCCTGATCGAAAAAAGCATTACTTCCGGCGGCATGGGCGAGATTTTCGTCGCCCGTCAATTGTCCCTCGACCGGGAAGTCGCGCTCAAAGTTCTGCAAAAAAAATACAGTTCCGATCCGGAATTCGCCGAATCGCTGCTCCACGAAGCGCGCGCCGCCGCAAAACTCAATCATCCCAACATCGTTCAGGCGTATGCCGTCGGTCAGGAAGACGGGATCTTTTATTTCGCGATGGAGTATATACGAGGAGAAACGTACAAGCAGATCCTGCGCCGCAAAAAACGGCTCGACGCTCTTGAAGCGTCCCAGGTGGTGCTCGATGTCGCCCGGGCGCTTGACGCCGCCTGGGGACAGCAGAAACTCGTCCATCAGGACATCAAACCGGAAAACATCATGCACGACGCGAGCGGTTTTTCCAAGCTCGCCGATCTGGGGCTCGCCCGCCGCGCCGGATCCGAAAAAGAGGAAGACGGCGATACCGATGAAGTGATGGGGACTCCCCAGTATATCAGCCCCGAACAGTTGACCGGAGTTCCGACCGACGTGCGCAGCGACATTTACAGTCTCGGCGCCACGTTTTACCATTTCGTCACCGGACGTTTCCCTTATGTCGCTCCGACGACCGAAGAGATGGTGCAAATGCACGTTGACGGACATCTTCAGCCGCCGATCGAAGTCTGCAATCGTCTGCCCGCCGAAATCAACCGGATCATCGTCAAGATGATGGCGCGCGATCCCGCCGACCGTTATCAGACGCCTGCGGAATTGATCGCCGATCTGGAAAATTTCATCCGCGGCGAAGCCGGAGAAAGCACGCGCAACGTCAAAGTCCGCCGCCCGTGGTCGCGCAAAAAGAAATGCGCGGTCGCGGCGGGGGCGGTGTCGGTGTGTATTTTGCTTGCAGCGGCGCTGTTTGCCGCGGGCGTGATCGGCGACGGCCGGGAAAGCACTCCGGATTTCGCGCGGCCGTTTTGCCGGTATTGCGCGGAATTTTTCCGCCGGGCGGCGGCGGCTGTTTCCGGATGGAAACGGACAATCACCGCGCCC
>JAKSOG010000147.1 GCA_024405715.1 Victivallaceae bacterium
GACCGCATCGCCGACGAAATTCTTTCCGCCGGCAACGGTAAAGCCAGAGAGCGTCGCGTCCTGCGCCGCGACGGTTTGTTTGTCGGCGAACGCCTGACCGATCTGAACTTGCGAATATCCCGTGCCCGTGTAAATAACTCCGCCGATGGCGATGGTATCAGTACCGCCGTCGACCGTCACGACGCCCGCATTTTCAACGATCTTGTCGCCGACCGAAAGAAACACGTTGTCATCGTTGCCTTTGGAGAGAAAATAATTGCGGTCGTCAACGGTAAGCACTTTTCCCGACGTTACGGCGCCGATTTCCGTGCCGTCGACGCAAAGGGCGACTTCCTTGTCGAAATTCGCCGCGTTATCGGCGAGAAGATATTTTCCCGCCGCCTGTGCCGCCGAAAGCGTCACCGTGAGCGAAAAATTTCCGTCATTGGCGAACGCCGTGTCGTAATTGCCCAGAAACGCCACCCGCGGTCCGATGATGATGGTGGTCGTCGTCCCGCTTCCAAGCGCGATGTCGATTTTCGTGTCGGGAGCAAAATCGATCGCGTTTTCCGCATAAATTTGCGCCGCGGTGCAGATCGTGCCGCCGAGCGTCATCCGGCTGCTTCCGCCGATGCACCGGACGGTGTCGCTCGCGTGACGGAAAGTGCCGCCGGCAATTTTCAACGCGCCGTCCTGAGTGAAGATCGCACCGCCTTCTTCCGCCGCATTGTCGCAAAAGAAAGTGTTGAAAATGGCAAGAGTTCCGCCGTTATTGTAGATCGCGCCGCCTTTTCCCGCCGTGCGTCCGAGGAAAACGGCATCGGAAACCGTCACTCCTGAAATGGTTTCCTGAATGGCGACGGGAATGGATTCCGACGTCGTTTCGCCGTGGATCGGGATCACGGGCGCGATTTCGGGGACGCGGATCGTCCCGTCCGGGTCGACGATCTCCACGCTGTCAACGGCCCCGTCCGTGGCGACCGTCACCGTGCCGCCGGAAATGCTGATGGCGCTGATCCCGCCCCCGGCCGAAACGCCGGTAAATGACGCGCCCTTGATGGTCACGGTCGCATCTGTCGGCTGATCGCCGACATTGTTTTCGCCGATGAATTCGTCCATAAAAACCTCCCGCGTATGTATAAAAATCGTCTTATTTCAACTGAACCGTCGAAAATGCAAAAAATTGCACTTCTCCACCATTGTTATAACATATAATTATGAAAACGAAAAAACAAGTGCTTCCGGCATCGAAAAAAGTGAAATGAAAGAAAACTTTTCCGGGGATAAGTGAGAAGTGCCGGTGCGGCAAAAGCAAGTAACACCGGACCGGTATTTCAGTGGACGGGAGTAACCGCTTCCGCCGACGCGCTTTTGATCCGTCGTCATTTCATTAGTCTCACGTAATCAAAACCACCGGCTTTGCCGGTGGTATGCACCACGCCTTCAAGGCGATGATGCCGACAGCCCTACACGGACTCTGAAAATTTCGTCCATCGCAACGTCTTCTCAAGCCGCCGAAAAGTGGTAGATCAAACGGTCGTTTTTACATAAAATCAAGTAAACAATTGTTTAGCATCTTGGCGGCATGAAACGAAGCCTTCCGGCTTCATTATGACGATCGAAAAAAGCATCAATGCCGACAATTCTGTTTCTTGATCATCAGAAACAGAATGTCATCGGAATCTTTGTCGCGGGCAACCGCTTGTTTGGAATTCAAAAGATCGTCAAAACAAAGATATTTGGTTCTTCGACGGTTTATGACAGAAACAAGTAGAAAATCGAATTTTTTCAGAAACGGGATTGAAAACGTCCGGCATCGCACCTATTGTTTAACGACCAAGAAAAACATAGGAGAAAGCAATGCCAGACAATCTTTACTATACTCAACGTATCCGTGGTTTTCAACAGCAATCGAAAGCGTGTACCTTCAGGGAAAATTTTTAGAAAAAGACGCGCTTTTGACCGTTTTTCCCGTGACTTTAGAGAAAAAACGATTTATTGTTTTTACCCCCCCAAAAACGCCAAAAGGATGATTCCTTACGGAGAAAACGCGAGAAAAAAAGAAACGTCAAAGGTAAAACCTTTGACTACAAGGATCTCTTTGAAACCATAACGGTCAAAAAAGACCAAATCGAATTTGAGGTCAAATCATCGGGCATCAAAAAACTGATAGAGGGGATCAAGAAAAATGGAAATCACTGAAGAACTCGGAAACGGCAACTTGCGGATACTTGTTCCGATCAAAATCTGCAACATCCGCAACCGGCGGTTGATCGTACTCCCGGGAACAGAAACGGAAACCTTAGCGGCCTCTCCTCTGCTCATCGGGATCGCCAATGCGCTCCGGCTGGCTCTCCTCTCGCCGGAGATCGTCCACAAGGCGTTGACGGGCGATCTGTCCGTCAATGCCAAAAGTCTAATGTTCGGCAACATTCCCGCCGATGCACGAGGAGCAGAAGCACGTGGCGGGGATATAAAAAGCCCCGGCTTTTACACCGGGGCGGGATTGCAGATGATTCAGATGGTGTCGTTCGAGGTCGGACAAATGTCATCCGATGAACAGTCGATGTAACAACTTTCCCCTTTGGCGTCGGGAATGGCGAATTCCGTCATTTCCGGCTTGACGTAATCCAATTGCTCCATTTTGATTCCTACGCGATTTGACCTTTTTGGGCAACAATGAGCGCGTTGTCCTCTTTGTAGAACTTGTAATCGGCACTTGTCCAGTAACCGAGTTCCTCATCGAAACTCGCGTTTTGTCCCGCGATCGTCACTGAGTCCGCCCAATCCCAGTTGACAAGATTCATCGCGTCATCAGCGGTCATAACCGTCCATTCATTACCGTCAAACGAGCCGAAAGAAAGTGTGTCGTTCTGGAAACTGTTATCAGCATCACCAAAAGTCAACGTCGCGCCATCGGAAAAATTCCAAACGGAAACATCGTTCAGACGCGACGATTTGGAGAGTGTCACGCTCCCGCCCGTAAATGTCATCTGATCAAATCCGACGACTTTCGCATTGAGAGTCCCAGTAAAATCATCAAAGGTCAAGACACGGCTATCACGTTTAACACAGGATACCGCCGTTGTCGCATCGTGACTGTCACCGCAAACGATGCTGTTGCTTCCAAAAAGAAGGTTGTCGGACGTTCCTTTGATGGTCAGGTTCGTCGAGCCGATGATAGCCCCCAGACCGCTTGATCCGGCGACGAGATTGCCGCCGATGGAGACGACGTTTTTGCTCGCATCGACCGTGATGCTCGTCGAACCCGTAATATAGCAG
>JAKSOG010000148.1 GCA_024405715.1 Victivallaceae bacterium
AGATCGCCGAGATCGTACTCGACAAAGTCAACCGCAACGAACAACTTCACCGGCAGATCCAGGAAGTCAAAAAGAAGTCGCGCGAAACGACGCAGAAAAGTCAACTCCGCATCCCGAAACTCAAGGACTGCAAATATCACGTCGGATCGAAGTGGCCCCGCAAAGTCGAGCCGAAAGAAACGATGATCTTCCTCACCGAGGGCGATTCCGCCGCCGGAAGTCTCGAAAAACGCCGCGACGTCGACAATCAGGCGGTTTTCGCCTTGCGCGGCAAACCGAAAAACGCTTTCGGTGAAAGTTTCGAGATGATCTACAAAAACGAGGAACTGACCTTTCTGATGCAGGCGCTCGGCGTCGAGGAATCGACCGAAAATCTGCGTTACGACAAAGTGATCCTCGCCACCGATGCCGATGTGGACGGACTGCATATCCGCAATCTTTTGCTGACGTTTTTTCTGACCTTTTTCGAGCAACTGGTGCTTTCCGGACATCTTTTCGTGCTGGAAACGCCGCTTTTCCGCGTGCGTCACGGCAAAGACGGGATCGCCTATTGTTACAGCGAAGCCGAACGCGACGCCGCCGTCGCGAAATTCGGCCGCGGTACCGAGATCACCCGCTTCAAAGGGCTCGGCGAGATCGACCCCGAAGATTTCGACGAATTCATCGGCGAAAATATGCGCTTGTCGCCCGTTACGCTCGACAATATGCGCGGCGTGCCCGAGTTGTTGAGTTTCTATATGGGGGATAATACGCCGGAACGCAAAGACTATATTATGCGGAATCTGGAGGTCGTCGATTATGAGTGACGAACCCGTCGCCCCGGACATCGTCGCCGGGACCGTCCCTCCGGAAAACGAGGAATCCGGCGCCGGCGCCGAGCAGAAAAAGGGTACCAACGACTATTTCCGCTCGATGATGGACCGCAACTTTCTCGATTATGCGAGTTATGTCATCGGGTCGCGGGCGATCCCCGACGTCGACGATGGATTGAAGCCGGTCCAGCGCCGCATCCTCTGGACACTTTTCCGCGCCTACGACAACGGGCGTACCACCAAGACCGCCAACATCGTCGGCAACACGATGCATTTTCATCCCCACGGCGACGCTTCGATCGGCGACGCGCTGGTGGTCCTCGCCAACAAAGGCGGCATCGTCGAAGAAGAAAAACGCGACGCGAAAACGGGCGCGGTCAAAAAAGTTTTCACGAGCGTACCTTATTACATCAAAAAGCAGGGAAATTTCGGCAATATTTTGACCGGCAGTCCCGCCGCCGCCGCGCGTTACACCGAGTGCAGTCTGACCACGCTCGCCTGCGAAACGCTTTTCAACAACGACATCACGAAGTTCATCCCCAACTACGACGGACGCGAAGTGGAACCCGTCGTGCTTCCGGCGAAGATACCGAGTTTGCTTTTGCTCGGCAGCGACGGCATCGCCGTCGGTATGTCCACGATGGTGTTGCCGCACAATTTCAACGAACTGATCGACGCCGAGATCGCGCATCTGAAAGGGGAAAGTTTCCAGCTTTTCCCCGATTTCCAGCAGGGCGGAGTGATGGACGTGCGCGAATACGACGACGGCAACGGCCGCATCGTGCTTCGCGCCAAAATCGATATCGACGGCAGGGAACTGGTGATCCGCGAGATACCCGCGAGTTGCACCGCGACGAGTCTCATCGAATCGATCGAACGCGCCGCCAAAAAGAACAAAATCAAAATTTCCAATGTCGATGATTTTACCAGCGACCACGTCGAGATCCGGGTGACGCCGACGCGCGGCTACGATCCCGCCAAGACGTTGCAGGGACTTTATATGTATACGGACTGTTCCGTGTCGCTGTCGCCGAAACTTATGGTCATCTGCGACCGCAGACCCGTGCAGATGAGTGTTTCGGACGTCCTCAAGCGCAATACGGAAAAACTCGTCGCTTATCTCAAACGTGAATTCGAGATCGCACTCGAACGGCAGAATGAACTGCGCCACGCCAAAACGCTTGCCCAGCTCTTTTTCGAGAACCGCATCTACAAGCGCATCGAGGAATGCCGCGACGCGGAAGCGGAATATCGCGAAGTGGAAGCGGGACTTGCTCCTTTTCGCGCGCAGCTTTTGCGCGATGTCACGCGCGAAGACATCGACAAACTTCTTGCGTTGCCGGTGCGCCGGATCGCCCGCTTCGACATCGAGAAAAATCAGCAGGAACTGCGCGATATCGCGGCGAAGATCAAGGAAATAAAGCATCATCTCGCGCATCTTGTCGATTATACGATCTCCTATCTGGAAAACATCAAAAAGGAATACGGAGCTGATTTCCCGCGCCATACCGAGATCGAACGATTCGAGCAGATCGACCGGTCCAAGGCGGCGCTCAACAACATCAAGATCGGATGGGACCGCAAAAACGGTTACGTCGGCACCGCCGTCAAAAGCGACGACGTCGTCGTCTGCAACGAGTTCGACCGGTTCCTCTGCGTGGAAAAGAAAGGCGCCTACAAAGTCATTCCGTTGCCGCCGGAAAAACTTTTCATCGACAAACTTTACGATTTCCGCCGCTACGATGCCAAGACGGTTTACGGTGTCGTCTACCGCGACAAAAAGTCGGGCAAGTGCTACTGCAAACGGACGCGTTTCGGAGGATATATCCTGGAGAAGGAATACCGGTTGATCCCGCCGGGGGCGGTTTTGGAATTGTTTACGCCGCGCGCCGATGCGATTTACACGCTGGAGGAGATCGACGGCCGCAGTCATATGGAAGCGCGCGAGATCAATCTGATGGAATTTCCGCTCCGCTCCTCCAAGGCGCGCGGAATATTGCTGACCGCGAAAAAATTGAACAAACTTACGCACCTGCGTTATCTTACCGAAGAAGAAATGGCGCTTTATGCGGAGCCGGAAACGCTTCCCGAGGATGACTCCGATTCGGAATCCGCGGAGCCGACCGAAGCGGAGCGCAATGCCGTCCCCGCCGAAAACGTGATCCCGCCCGAAAAGGAAACGGGAAAAGACGAAGAGTCCGATTCCGCCCCCGATACGCCGGATGTTTCTGAAAAAGAAGCGGATCTTCCGCTTCCGGAAGAAAAAAAAGATTTGACATCGGACGCCGTTGTTTCTCCGGAGCGCCGCTCCGGGGAATCTGCGGAACGCAAGAAAGTACCGCGTAAAGAATTCCGGGATCCGGAGGAACCGCAAGCGGAGGAACCGCAAGCGGAGGAACCGCAAGCGGAAGAACCGC
>JAKSOG010000149.1 GCA_024405715.1 Victivallaceae bacterium
TCAAACTCGGCAAAGTCAAACCGCGGTGCGGCACGGTCGTCTACCGGGACCTTTCCTCCGAAGAACTGCGCCGGGTCGCGGGGATCGCCGAAACGATGCGACAAGTCGATTCGACGCTTCCCGGGAAAACAGAACGTCCTTTTGATTTTCTTTCCCGTTTCGGGAAATTGACGAAATGTGCGATGCCGGACGACGGAAGTTTGCGCATGATTTTTTCCTATTCGGCGGTTTACGGCGATGCGTTGCTTCCCGAAGCCGCCGACCCCTATCCCGACGGATTGCTCGCCGACTATGCGGCATCCGGCGTCAATGCGGTGTGGCTGCCCGTGATTTTGTATCAGTTGATCCCCTGGCTCGGCAAGGATATGGAACTGTCGGCGCGTTGCGACGAGAGGATGGCGAAACTAAAAACCATCGCCGCCCGCGCGAAAAAGCACGGGATACGACTGATCCTTTACCTCAACGAGCCGCGGGCGATCCCCGATCGCATCAAAATCGAAAACGGGAAATGGCGCGGCGCATTTCATGCTTCGTCGGGGATGTCCGCTTTCTGTCCGCAGGCGGACGGTATGCTCGACGCTTTGAGCGGCGCGATCAAGGAACTTTGCCGCCGGGTGCCGGAACTGGGCGGGTTTTTCACGATCACGATGAGCGAAAACATCACCCATTGTCTTGCCCAGAGCGTCAAAGCGGGGACAGGTACGCCCTGTCCCGTCTGTGCCCGGCATTCTCCGGCGGAAAACATCGTCGAGATCATGAAATCCATCCGTTCGGGAATGAAGCGCGCCGGCGCCGACGATATGCGGCTGATCGCCTACACCTGGGCGTGGCGTCCCGAATGGGCCCGGGAGATCCTCGAAGCGCTTCCCTCCGACATCATCATTATGAGCGTCAGCGAAACGGATATGGAAACGGACCTCGACGGCTTCAAAAGCCGTACTTACGATTATTCGATAAGCAAAGTCGGTCCCGGAGAATCGGCGAAAAGATGGTGGCGCAACGCGCGCAACTGCGGGCACCGCATCGCCGCCAAGATCCAGATCAACACCTGCTGGGAAATGGGCGGCGTACCCGCCATTCCCGTGCCGACGCTGGTGGAAGAGCATCTGCAAAAACTGCGCGCCGAAAAAGTCGGGGATTTTATGCTCGGCTGGACGATCGGCGGTTATCCCGGCGGCAACCTGGAACTGCTTTTGCACAGTTGCCGCGAGATCGCCCTCCGCGACTACGGAAGCGCCGCGCCGCAGATTCTGGAAATCTGGCGCGACTTCGGCGAGGCCTTCCGCAAGTTGCCGTCCAATTTGCATTTCACGATCTACTATTCCCCAAGCAACGTCGGTCCGGCGAATCTGCTCTACGCCGTCAAGACGGATTATCATTCCGGCATGGTCTGCGGCATCCCCTTCGACGACATCGACCTGTGGCGTTCCGGCGCGGATTATCCGCGCGACGTCTATGAAAAGCGTTTTCGGATTTTAAGCGAAGAGTGGGGAACCGCGCTGGAAAAATTGCGCGACGTCGGAAAAAATCTGCCCGCTTCGTCGCGGACGGTGTTTTCCGATCTCTGGAACCGCGCGGAAGCAACTTATTGCGCGTTGCGAAGTACCTTTTGCCAAATAGCTTTCATCAACTTGCGCGACACGGGAAAACTTTCCGAAACGGGAAAAATCGTTGCCGAAGAGATCGAACTTGCGCGGCGGCTCCTTGCGGTGGTGAAAACGGATTCGCGCATCGGCTTCGAGGCGGCGAACCATTATTTTTACGGCGAAAACGAATTGCGTGAAAAAATCATCGCCTGTCGCGCGTTGCTCGAGACCATAAAACCGCCAAAGGAAAAAGCATAGCGGGCTTTTTCAGCGGGGAAAGAAAAACCGGACGCCTTTTTCGTGATCCGTTTCCGTCCGTGGATAACGGTAGATTTTTTCGTCACTCGGCGGCGTCCGGACGGATCCGTTCCGAGAAATCCGGGGGATCTTCCAGATTTTCCACATATTGATTCACCGTGTGGCGTTTGCGGTAATCGGCATAACTTTCGTCCGCGCGCGAACGCTTGAGCCAGCCGGTGTAATAGCCGGTCCGGTCGGAGAAACCGTTGAACACCCCGCGCCAAGTACTGCAAAAATCAAAGCCGAGTTTTTCCGCCGTGGGCGCCATGCAACTCAAACAGTTGTAGGTAATGCCGTTGTAAAATTCCGGACATTCCGTCAGGCGGTTACTTCGATGCAACAGATCCTTCAGGATATAGGCGGCAACCACCGGCTGGGTATTCGTGGGGTACAAAAGCACTTCTTCCCGCTCATATTTGCGATGGTGGGTACGCAGTTTGATCGCGTCCTGCTCGGTGGCGAAAATGAAGATCAATTCATACCGACGGAACATCCCGGGCAATATCTCGTAGAGTTTGCCGCGCTCCATCCGCGCTTCGGGCGAAAACACCAGATGGCGTCCGTCGCGGAAATTGAATACAAGCATAATATGACCGAAGGGTTCCGACCCGTTCCAATGGGTGATGGAGTAATCCATACTCCTGATTTCATCAAAACGATACGTTTCGGTGCGGTAGCGTATGTCGTAATCCGTTTCGGTGCGGTAATGAAAGTCGCGCAGGTTTTCAATGGTGACCTCGCTTTCGTCTGCGGAGAAATGCGCCACCGGCGGCTTGGCAAAAGGCGGATCCCAGTCAAAATTGCCCGTCGGATGCAAAAGCGTGAGCCAACCGGCGATCACCCCGCCCGAAAGCAGCAACCCCGCCAGTAACCAGTAACGCCGCTTGAGACCGGCGATGAGGATCGCCAGCATCGCCGCTGCAAAAAACGCTGTTGCGATCCCCCGGACGACTTGTCCTCCAAGCCAGTGGGGATACCAGATGGCGCCGCAGCACCAAACGGCAAGCGGCAGTTCGATCCACCACAGCAACCGGAAAAAAAATCCGCCCGATCGCGTCCAGAAGTTCCTCTTGAAATCGCCCATTTTCACTCCGAAAAACCTTTCTCTTTCATAACCTACCTCTCCGATGCCGCTTTTTCAAGCGGGCCGTACATCTAAACGGATTTTGCATTTTATCCGGGATCCGGTTCCGGAAACATTTGCTTTTTTCGGATTTATAACATATGTTATAAAAGTAGCGGATCTCAGGCAATTTTTTGCCTTTGTTTTTCGACGGTTCAATTCAAATCAGACGA
>JAKSOG010000015.1 GCA_024405715.1 Victivallaceae bacterium
GGCCCGCATTTTTAGCAAAAGGAAATTTATGGACAGCATTCTCACCGTTCTCGCCGTCATTCCCGCCATCGTACTCATGGTGTACATCTTCCGCAAAGACTCCATTGAACACGAGCCCATTAGCCTTCTGGCCGCTTTGTTTTTGGGTGGCTGCATTTCCGTTGTCCCGGTAATTTTTTGCGCAGAAAACTGCTTAACGCATAGTTGCTTTTGACGACGTAGACGCCGACGAGCGCCGTGACGCCGCCGAGCGCGAAATACCAGGGCACCGCCGAAACGCGCCACATCTGCGCCGCCGCGACCATCGGGACGCCGCCGGAGGGAAAGATGATGCGGGAAACGACCGTGGCGACCGCGCTTGCCATCAGCATCGGTACGAGCTCGCCGACGCTGAAATGCGGCAACAATACCTCGACGGCAAAAAGCACGCCGCCGATCGGGCTGTTGAAAATCGCCGAGATCGCGGCGGCGCTGCCGCATCCGATCAACAGCATTTTCTGTTGCGGGGGGAGTTTGAAAACGCCGCCGCCGACGGAACCGATCGCGGCTCCGGAAAGCACGCTCGGCGCTTCCAGTCCGGCGGAACCTCCGGCGCCGACGGCGAGCGCACTGGAAACCAGATGCGTGAAGATCTCGCGGAACTGGATCCAGGTATGCCGCCGGTGAAGCGCCAAAATGAGCGGACTCAGACTTTTGGCGTAACGCGCGCCGGTAAAAAGTCTCTGGAAACAAAAGGATGCGAAAATTCCGAGAAACGGCACAAAAATGATCACGCCGAGCCAGGTGAGTCTGCCGTGCCACAGATCGGCGGAAGAATCCAGCCAGATGCCGGTCCTTTCGAGGAAATCGACGAGCGTATGGAGCGCGGCGGCGGCGAAAGCGGCGGCGATGCCGATGCCGACCGAAAGCAGCACGAGCAATCCCCGTTCGCCGCATTTTTTTCTGAAACGCGAAGCGAAGCGCAGCAACCGCTTGTGAGTCAGAAAAAAGATCGCTTTCATCGTGTTTTCCTCCGTTCGGGGACGGCGGCGGAAACAAAAACCGGGCGGAAAAGTCTGTTTTCCGTCCGGTTTTTGGTCGTCATAAACCGAAAATCATTTCAGTTTGAGACCCGCCAACGACTCGTCGTTGAAGATCTCGCCGACGTCGACCATATCTTCGCCGGGTTTGAGCGCGGCGGTGTATTCTTCCTCGGCGGCCTTGAGGTCCGCTTCGGTGAAGTCTTCGCCGAGCGCTTTGATCGAGAGGCCGATGCGGCGTTCGTCGTGATCGACTTTGATGACGCGCGCTTCGACTTCGTCGCCGATTTTGAGCACGTCTTTGACTTTTTCGACGCGATCGTGGCTCAACTGGGAAATGTGGATGAGACCGTCGATCTTGTTGCTCAATTCGATGAAAGCACCGAAAACGGCGATCTTGGAAACTTTGCCTTTGACGACGTCGCCGACTTTGTAGAGCTGATCGATGTTCGCCCAGGGATCGTCCTCGACCTGCTTCAAACCGAGGGAAATGCGCTGCTGCTCGGGATTGATCTCGAGGATGACGACTTCGACTTCCTGACCGGGTTTGAGGATTTCGTTGGGATTGTTGATCTTGCGGGTCCAGCTCATATCGGAAACGTGGATCATTCCGTCGATGTCGTTTTCGATTTCGACGAAAGCGCCGTAGTTGGTCATATTGCGGACCTTGCCGACGATGTGTTTGCCGACGGGATATTTTTCGGCGAGGACTTCCCAGGGATTGCGTTCATTCTGGCGCAGTCCGAGAGAGATCTTGCGGCTGTCGCGGTCGATGTCGAGCACGACGGCATCGACTTCCTGACCGGCGGCAAGCACGTCGCTGGCTTTGTTGATGCGCTTGGTCCAGCTCATTTCGGAAACGTGGATCAGGCCCTCGACGCCGGTCTCGATCTCGACGAAAGCGCCGTAAGGCATAATGTTGACGACTTTGCCGTGGACCTGGCTGCCTTTGGGATATTTTTCGACGACGTCGTCCCAGGGGTTGCGGCTCTTCTGCTTCAAGCCGAGGGAAACGCGGCCCTTTTCCTTGTCGATGCCGATGATGACGATATCCAGTTCCTGACCGACCGACAGCACTTCGGAGGGATGGGAAATGCGTCCCCAGGAAATGTCGGTGATGTGGAGCAGACCGTCGACGCCGCCGAGGTCGATGAAAGCGCCGAAGTCGGTGATGTTTTTGACGACGCCGTGGCGGGTTTCGCCGACGGTCATCTCTTCGAGGAGTTTCGCGCGCTGGTCGCGGAGAGATTCGACGAGGAGTTCGCGGCGGGAAACGACGATGTTGTGCCGTTCGACGTTGATCTTGATGATTTTGACGTCGAATTCCTTGCCGAGGTAGTCGTCCATATTGCGGACGGGGCCGACGTCAAGCTGGGAACCGGGGAGAAAAGCGGGGAAGCCTTCGACATCGACCATCAGACCGCCCTTGACGCGGTGGGCCATAAAGCCCTTGACGATGTGGCCTTCGCCGTATTCGGTGGTGATTTTGTTCCACGCTTTGATCGAAAGCGCTTTCTGGAGACTCAAAGTCGGGACGTTCTGGCGGTTTTCGACTTCTTCGAGATAGACTTCGATTTCATCGCCGACGTTGACTTCGTCGAATTTGGTGAATTCTCCGGCGGGGACGAATCCTTCCGCTTTGAAGCCGATATCGACCTGGACTCCGTCGGGGCGTTTGGCGGTGATTTTGCCGGTGATGATGTCGCCTTTGCTGAAAGAGCGCGCGGACTGACCGGATTCAAGGAGGGAGCCCATGCTTTCGGGGATGCTGCCGAAATCGAGAAAATCGGCTTCGAAGTTGTTTTCCTGCATTTTGTTGTGTTTCTTGTTTGGTTTATACTGTTTGGGCGATGCGTCAAAAGCGGCACCGTGCCGCGATCGACCGGACATAAGTGTATAATATAGCGCGGGAAACGAAAATTTCAAGTCCCGTCCGGTGCCGGACTTTTTTATAAAAGCGCGGGGGGGATTCGATTCCGGCGGATTATTTTCAACTTGCAGAGAGCGGGAAGCGGGATTATAGTAAGGAAGTGTCGGATCCGTAGCTCAGTCGGTTAGAGCAGGTGACTCATAATCTCCTGGTCCTCGGTTCAAGTCCGGGCGGATCCACCATTTTCAGGCAGGAAACCGCACCTTGCGGCAGTAGTGAGGTGCGGTTTTTCCATCTTTGCCGCCCGGATCGTGAAAGATCCGTGAAATGCTTTGCAACATCGGGAATGCCGCTATGCGGCTGGGTAAGTCTCGTAAACGTGGCGGTAGATCTTGTCGCGGGACATCAACGGAAATCAATTCGATGAAAAACTTGCCGACATCACTCGTCGATCCACATTTCACATTGGCTGATGACGATTTGTAATGCTTCTTCGGCACCTTCCGGCGGATATTTGTATTTTTTCAGCAGACGCTTGACCATCGAACGCATTTTTGCCCGGGCGGTTTCTTTTTTTTGCCAATCAACCGTGCAGTTATTGCGAAGCATCTCCGTCAGTTCTTTTGTGATTGCTACCAGCTGGTCATTGTCATAAAAGTCCTTGACTGCCTGCGGTTTGGTCAACGCATCATAAAAAGCGAGCTCCTCGGCAGAAAGTCCGAGCTTGTTGCCGGATGAAGCCGCAGTCGCAATCTCCTCGGCGATCTTTTTCAACTCCTCGATGACTTCCTCATTGGTCAACATCCCGTTCAAATAGGAATTCATCACGCGCTGAAGTTTTTCAGAAAAAAGTTCTGATTTCACCACGTTAGTGCGCCGATAGACGGAAACCTGCTCTGCAATCAATTTTTTCAAAATCTCGATCGCTACATTTTTCTCCTTCATCTTGGAAATTTCTTCCAAAAACTTCGGATCGAAAAGTGAGAACTCTTTTTTGACGTCGGCGAAAAGATTGATGACGCCATCGCTTTTGATACTTTGTTTCAACAATTCGTTGATACGTTCGTTAATCTCTTTAAGCGAAAAATGCCGCGGGTCGGCAGTGATCCGCGTCAGCATTGTGCGAACGGCATCAAAGAATGCGGCTTCATACCGCTGAGCAGCGGGCACGATACTCCGGCAAAGCGAGAACGCTTGACGCAACAAGAGTCCCTCTTTGATAAAAAGTTCTTTTTTCTTCTGCATTTCCGGCGCGGAAAAGAAATTTACGCCACCGACAATGAGTTGCGAACGTTGCAAATCCGTTCCATCCATGAAATGCCCATAATCAAAGCCATGGAAGAGATCTTTGCAGACTTCCAGTTTCTCCTGGAATTTCGGCAAAGCGGCTTTCCCGATATCGGTATCACCGTAATTTTTACGGTCGCGTTGCGTGTAATCATTCATCGCCTGCTTGAGCGCGCTGGCAATACCCACGTAGTCGACCACCAAGCCGCCCTCTTTGTCCCGAAAAACGCGGTTCACGCGGGCAATCGCCTGCATCAGATTGTGACCGGACATCGGCTTGTAAACGTACATCGTCGCTAAACTCGGCACATCAAAGCCGGTAAGCCACATATCGACGACAATGGCAACTTTCAAGGGATCATCGTTGTCTTTGAACTTGACTGCCAGCTGTTCCCGCTTGGCTTTATTGCCGACAACGGCGCGCCATTCTTCGGGATCGTCGTTGCTGTCGGTCATCACGACCGCAATCTTTTCCCGCCACGCAGGGCGCAACTCCAAAATCTTACGGTAAATGCTCATTGCGATCGGGCGGGAGTAGGCGACGATCATCGCTTTGCCGGTCAATTCGTACTGACGGTTTTCCTCGTAGTGCAGAATGATGTCTCTACACAACGCATCAACCGTTTGCGGAGCGCCGAGGATGCTTTCCATCTGCCCGAGTTCTTTCTTGCTTTTCTCAATGGCATAAGGCTCTGCATTTTGAGCAATAAGTTCATACTCCGCATCAATTTTTTTCAAAATCTTTTCGTCTAAATTCAAATGAACGACGCGGCTTTCGTAGAAGACGGGGCGCGTAGCTCCGTCCTCTACCGCTTGTGTCATATCGTAAATGTCAATGTAATCACCGAAAACCTCGCGGGTGTTGCGGTCTTTTTGGGCAATCGGAGTTCCGGTAAATCCGATAAAAGTCGCATTGGGCAACGAGTCGCGAATAATACGTGCTGTCCCGATATGAATTTTTCCTTTGTCGTCGATCTTTTCAAATCCGTATTGCCCTCGATGCGCTTCATCCGCCATCACGACAATGTTCCGCCGTAGTGAAAACGCCGTGCCGGACTCCTCGAATTTCTGCATCGTTGTAAAAATGATCCCGTTGGCTTCCCGATTCTCAAGCAGTTTTTTCAGATTTTCCCGGCTGGATGCCTGTTGCGGTTCTTGACGCAGGAACTCCTGACATTTGGAGAATTGCCCGAAAAGCTGATCGTCCAAATCGTTGCGGTCAGTCAAAACCACGATGGTCGGACTGTTGAGCTCCTGCTGGAGCAACTTGGCGAAAAAGACCATGGAAAGCGACTTGCCGCTCCCCTGCGTGTGCCAGAAAACGCCGCCACGCCCATCCGTTTGGGTTGCTTTGACCGTTGAAACAATCGCCTTGCGAACGGCGAAATATTGGTGATAGCCGGCAAGAATTTTGGCATCATTGCCGTTGTCACGGGAAAAGCAAATGAAGTTGCGCAGAATGTCCAATAAGCGGCGTTTTTCCAGCATCCCCTCGAAGAGAACGTGAAAATCGGCGAACGCGGTGCTCTCGTAGGAACCGTCCACGGTTTTCCACTGCATGAAGCGGTCTTCGCCGGAGGTAATGGTGCCGACGCGGGTTTCCGCCATGTCGCTCATGATGCAAAAGGCGTTATAGACGAAAAACGAAGGGATCTCCCGCATGTAGTTGCGGAGCTGCCGGTAGGCTTCGGAGGCATCGGTTGCTTCGCGAGAGGGAGATTTTAACTCTACGACGACCAGCGGCAGACCGTTGACGAATATGACCACGTCGGGGCGTTTTTCGGAGCGTTCGACGAAGGTCCACTGGTTGGCGACGATGAAATTGTTACGGTCGGGGTTTTCATAGTCGATCAGGCGGACGCGGTCGTGCTTCTCTTCGCCGTCATGAGAAAAGGTTACTTCGATGCCGGTCTGCAAATACTCGGTAAAGGTCGAATTTTTCTGCACGAGGCTGCCGCTTTCGATGTTGCGGAGCTTGAACAATGCCTCGTCGATCGCCAGCCGCGGCAGTCCGGAGTTGATCGCGATCAGCGCACTTTCCAAAACTGCAGAATACAGCGGATCGCGGTAATCCCGCTCAACTTCCGGCCCATAGACATGAGCATAGCCCAACTGCTCGATCAGCTGGATCACCGCGTTTTCATAATTGGCTTCGGTGTAGGACATTATTCTTGCTCCTGCATCAAATCTAAATATTTTTGCTTAATATAAGATGCCTGATGTTCAAGTTCTGGAAACAAAAAAGCATGATTTATACCAATAGAATCAAGTTCACCAAGAATCTTTTCCTTGGCTCCGGCTGGGATGACAAATGATCTGCAAATTCCGTCGTTTAAGTCGGTAATAATTGATTTCTTTATGTCAAATGTCTCTTTTTGAAAAGGATTAATTTGCTCATCCGCATTAAGCCCAAAGAGTAAAAAAGCACCATGTTGCCTGCGAATCCGCTCATTATTTAATGGAGCAGAGACGAATAAATATTTTTGGGGGAAATATTTTTTGATGCGATCAACAATGGGGCAGTTTTCTTGGTTTGAAAAACTCTCTGGGGAGCCGGTGTATTTCTGAAGTTCAACATGCGTTGTGCCTTCATACGTTGATAAACGCGCATATAAATCAACTCTTGCAGAATCTGGTGATTCAAAGTAATCATAGAATGTAATCACCTCTCCTGATTTTTCTCGGTATAATGGATCTGAACATGAAAAAAATAATGCGACCAATGGGTTGGATGTAATATCCAAGAGGCGTGTCGGTAGCCCATAGTGCTGCATTTTTATCAACCGATCTAACGGTGATTTGAGAGAAACGAATTCGGATGGAGCCAACCGTTTCAGCTCACGAATCATTTGACTTTCTCGTTTTATCGCATCATTTCTGAAAATTCCCGGAGATAAATCAAATTCGCTGTTGGCTTGACCGCGATACATCAGGACTCGTCCATCTCCAGTGTCCCTCAGCAAAATTGAATTGCGTAAAAAAATTGACAGGGCATCTTCAAGGGTTTCAACCTCGTTCCTTATATCCGGCATTGCCTGTTCATCGTCTTTTGGCATAATATTGCTCCGCTAAATTGCGATTTACACCTCTACATCCGACACGTCGATCTCCCCCGACATTAGTTTCGGCAACAAAGTGTCGCGAAGAGATGCAAGTCGAGTTGATTCCTCTATCGTTTGAGACATCTTACGATATGTTTGCTCAAAAACTGCGACAATGTTGTCGAGTGACGACCAGTCCTCAGGGAAATAAAAACTGTATTCCGGCAATGCTTTCTTGCTCATGTGTAACACGGTCGTCCCATTGACATATCCCAATGCATGAGCTTTGAATTGCGGAGAATTGAGCAAAGAAGCCAAAAGAAATCTGGAGATGCCTGACTTGGGGATAACTTTTACCAAATCCATAGACATAATCAGTTTTCTATAGCCTCCTGTAGACAGTATTATTTCTGCATTACCAATAACTTCGGCATTTTGTGTCAAATCCGTGTGGGCGACTAAAATGTCGAACAAATCAACTTGCTGTTCGGCCTTGAGTTTTTCCGATGGAACAATTTCCTTGAACCCATTCAGCTTAAAACCGCCATTTCTGTCAAAGTTTTTGATTGTAGCCATCGCGCAATCAGAAGCCTGGAGTTCGTTTCCTTTATACGAATACCCGCCGACGAAATCGGCTATTTGTGACAGACGAGTCTTCTGCCATCCTTCAGGGAGTGAACCACCAAACGGCTCGAAATTCACGAACCATGACTTGAAGATGGCCTGCGCCTGTGCCTCCAAATTTTGGTTTGTAAGAGAAAGGCCAAGAAGGCAGATTGTCATGATCCAGTGATTCATGCCGCTCGTTTCTCCAAATTTTGGTTTATATGAGTGTTTTTCAAAATCTTATTATCAAAACTGGCTAAAACTTTTGCAATTTTTCGCTGAGTATCAATTTGAGGGAGTGGAATCAAAATCTCACGCAACTCAGCAGCTTTTATTCCGGTAACAGTTGTTCCAGATTCTCTCGCGCGAAGGCGTCCCAGACCTTCAGCTGATCGAAAAAAATATTTCAAGTAACCGTTGTCAAGAAAACCATCCTTTCCGCGGATGGTAATGATTCTTTGCGCAAGTGCTACATGTGAATTCCGTATTTGAGCGACTTCGCCAAGCGGGGCTTCTGTGGTCATTACAACATCGCCGACTTGAGGATATCCACGTGTCATCCACGAAATATAATTTTCTGCCGAAATGAATTCATTAGCAGGCAAAATAACACCGTTTTTAACAATTTTAGCCGTTATCAACGGAATGCCAGACGCAGATTTTTGAGGGGTTTTCCCTCTATAATCTATCATGGTCGCAATATCCGATAATTTTCTTTCTGGCCAATGCGTACTCATCCCACATACCTCCGGTGAGCATTTTTTACATTGCTCTGATTGACCAATGCATAACACATTGTTGTATCGATCTTCTTGTGCCCCAGCAATCGCTGCACCTGTTCGATGGGCATTCCCTTGTCGATGGCCCGAGTGGCAAGCGTTCTTCTGAAGCGATGCGGATGCACATTGTTCACCTCCGCCTCGCGACCAAGTTTGCGCAACATATACTCCACTCCACCAATGTCGAGCCGACGGTGCGGCGCGCGCAGAGAAACAAACAAGGCGGGATCATCATCCCGACGGGAATCAAGGTATTCCTGAAGGTGCAGTTTGGTCTTGGCGTCGAAGTAGACCTCCCGCTCGCTGCTTCCCTTGCCGAACACAATGCAGGAGCGTTCGTTGAAATTGATGTCATCGCGGTTAAGTTTCACCATTTCACCTACACGCATCCCCGATGAATCCAACAGCTCGACTATGGCAAGATTGCGGATTTCGGAGCACGTATCACGTAGGATTTCTATGCTTTCGTCGGTGAAGGCTTCCTTGATGATTTTCGCGGTCTTGATTTTGTGAATGCGGCGAACGGGACTTTTCACTATGTAATCCTCATCCTCCAACCAGGAAAAGAAACTGGAAAGAATGCGGCGGACATTGTCTATGGTGACCTTGCTTACCGCTTTGGTATCCTGATATGTCGTCAGATATGAGCGCAAATCCTCGGTGAAGACTTCGCGCACGCTCTTTTCTGTTTTCACCAACAAGCCCTGAATGGTCTCACTGTAGTAATGGATGGTCTTTTCGGAACACCCCTCGATGCGTTTCGCGGCGATAAACTGATTAAGCAGACGATAATTCTCGGCTTTGGCCTCTTTCGTCTGTTGTTTTTCTCCAGACAGGGACACGCTGTAGCCCTGAAAGCAACTGTGCAAAACAGCCGTCAGCTGTTCGCGTTGTCGCTCGTTCAGGCAGGTCTTCATCCTCTGCTGGATTTCTTTCATCAATGTTTCTTTCATGTGTTGTCTCCTGATTTGATGATGGCTATGGGAAAATGACATCGCATCAGGCTACTATGGAAAATTGCGATTTACATATTTATTTCCGGCGGTTCAAGGGTGGCATCATCGCTCTCGTAGTAATAGGAATAGTCGATGCCCTTCATGAACATCTCGCGGTCGTTGATTTTGTCGGTCAGGGCATTGAGCAGAAGCGCACGGATTTTGGTGCTGTCGGCCGGACTTTCCGTCATCGCCTCAAGATAGGTCTTCTTGTTGACCTGACTCCAATCGACGCATCGCTGCAGCCTTGACTTCAGCATCAAGTCCAGCCAAATACGGGTGGAACGTCCGTTGCCTTCGCGGAAAGGATGCGCTACGTTCATCTCCACATATTTGCTGATGATCTCATCAAAGGTCGACTCGGGCATCTTCTCAATCTGCGCGAGGGAGTCGGCAAGGAACATGGCGGGCGCGAAAGTGAAGTTGCCCTTGGAGATGTTCACCGTGCGGATTTGCCCCGCGAAGTCATACAGCCCTCCGAAGAGATAGGCGTGAATCTGCTGGAGGCATTGCACTGTCCCGGGTATCATACTGGTCAGCAATCCGCTCTCAAAGAGCGCGTATGCTTTTGAACGACTTTGGGCGTCAATAGTGTCCTCGCTGTAGGTGAACCACTTGATGAATGGAACCGCGTTCTTGCCCGGAATGGCCTCCAGCAAGGCCAGCATCTCCTTCTGCGGCAGGCAATCCGTAAGGCGCCGCTTGCCATCTGATGCCACCAATTTGAACCCCTTACATTTTGTAAGGGTTTCGTTGTCAGCCCTCTTGAGGCGGTTCTTCAGCACATACCAGTAGTTGTGGGCATCGACGCTGCCGCTGACCGCCCCGACGATGTCCACCACGGCAAACCACCACTGGCTGTCCGCCTCGTCCCAGACCGCCCGGATTTCCCGGTCATTGTAAAAACGGAAGGAAACTTTCTGGGTCATACCTCTACCTCCGATACGTCTATTTCCCCAGACATCAGCTTCGGCAACAGGGTGTCGCGGAGAGTGGCAAGGTGATTGGATTCGTCATGATTCTCCCTGACTTTTGCAAACAGAGGGTCAATCAATTCCTTGTATTTGAGTATTTGTTCTTTAGGAGCAATGACAATAGGAATTGATTTGAGATTTGCCTGGCTGATTTTGGGTTGCACAGCGCCCGTGACTATGGATTTTATTGGGGTGTTTTTGAGTAGTATATACAGCGTTTCCGGGGAGTGCCCTTTCTTTCCGGTAAGAATATGGGCATGGTTATTCACCCAGAACTTGCCCCAAACATACTGCAGAATAGGCATCCCGTCATCCGTAACTACCGTTCCATCCTCTCCCAGTAGCGTATATGCACCATCAAAAAGATAATCCTCGACATAATCCATCAATGATGCGGCACCATAGTAAGGATAAATCTTCTTCATCTTTTCACGCTGACTACCAGATAGGGGTACTCTCCTTGAATCGTGCAACTCAATAATTTCTTCCAATGTTCCTACTTGCCACCCTTCGGGGATCGGTCCCAATTCCGAATCCATGAATTTGCCGTCCTGGAACGGCTCAAAATCCACGAACCACGATTTGAAGATCGCCTTTGCCTGTTCCTCTAAATTTTGGTTTATTTGAATATTTAGCTCGATTTTATCATCAAGGGATGAGAGAAACGCTCCGATTTTCTTTTGAATAGAAAGCTCAGGAACAGACACTTGAATTTTTGAAAACTGTGTTTTGTTTAAGATAGAGAGTGTTGTGGACTGCCCTTCCATATTCTTGAATTCCGGCCACAGAGATTTCAACAAATAATATACAAAATCCGTGTCGTAATTTGCAGATGGAATGATAGTATTTATCTGTTGATTGCTGACGCTTTCGTGCGTAGTTAATGCTGTGTATCCTAAATTCCCGATGCAAGATACACAAACGGCACCAGGAGGCAGGGTACAACATTTTACGCTTCCCTTACCCGTTTCCGTAATTGTTCGTTCTGTTTTTAGAATATGTTTGCCGTTTTGCAAATCGACCGGCGAAACAAAAGGGATTTCTCCATCCCAGAACGTTTTATTCTTCGTGGATGGTGTTTTCCCTGTAACAATGCGTCCAATATCGCCAAGAATGCATTTGTTTTTTATCATATAAGTCATCTTTAAATTTTTAAGATTTTATACATGGAATCAAAGAAAACTTATTGTGACTTATTGCATGCATCACACCATTTAAGACAAGTTTCTTATTATCTTTGGTTTTTAAGTCAACAATCGTAGGAAAGTTTGGAGATGTAGCTGTTTTGGTATTGATCATAAAATAGTCACTAACAAATGGTCCAAAATTAAAAGATTTTCCATCTCCAGTCTCCAAGAAAGAAACATTAGTTACATTATATTCGATATTATCAATATTATCAAAAAGTAATAAAAATATAGAGTGCGGCTCCATATAGTATTCTGCCCGAATTTCCAAAGTAGCAGAATTATCGCTCTTGTAATGTAAAATCGCGCTTAAGTTACTAAATGTTTGGCTATTGCGAAAAGTATTTTGTCCTTGGATGACATCAAGCATTTGTCGAATGGCAACGTCAACACCATTTGTAAACAGATCAATGTACAAAATACTTGTCAAGATTGTAGGCATCAAGCAATTATCCAATCGGATTGGAATAAATTTCAATTGCTGGTTCATTTTCAGCAATGCGGCTTGCCATTCCAGCGTAACCATTTTACTCTTGATGCTATTTTGACTAACAAAGAAAAAGAAATACCGACATTTAGATAGCCCTTCATCCATTTTCCCAATAATGCTGTCGCCCGGCTGAATAGACCATTCATCATAAAATATGTTATCTTGACCAAATAGAGGCACTAAGCGGCAAGCAATTTCTCTTACAATTGTTTTATCCAAAGAATTATGGCTTAGAAAAATCATACGTTACCTTTTCTTACTTTTGTGCAATTGATTTGACCAATATTTTCATCACTTCACCTCAAAGCCGATGGCCTGTAGATTCTTTTTAATCTGCGCTTCGAGATTATGGGATTGGGCGAAGAGGTCGGAGAGTTCGGAAGTCAAACGTGCCATCTTTTCATCGAAGGGCTCGCCATCGTCTTCCTGCTCTTCGATCCCGACATAGCGTCCGGGAGTCAAAATATAATCCTGTTCCGCGATCTGCGCGGTGGTAGCGACGGCACAAAAGCCTTTCTTGTCTTCCAAGGTTCCGGCTTCGTAGGCGTCAAAGGTCGCCGCGAGTTTAGTGATGTCTTCGTCGGTCAGCTGGCGCAGTTTCCGCGAAACCATCGACCCCATTTTGCGGGCGTCGATGAAACAGGTTTTTCCCTTCTGCTTTTTGTTTCGATCCAAAAACCACAACGATACCGGGATCTGAGTGGTGTAGAAAAGCTGCGTCGGCATCGCCACGATGCAGGAAACCAGATCGTCCTCGATGATCTTTCTGCGGATATCCCCTTCGCCACCGGATTGTGACGACAACGAACCGTTGGCGAGCACCATGCCGATCTTTCCATTGGGCGCGAGGTGGTAGATCATATGCTGCAGCCATGCGAAGTTTGCGTTGCCGGCGGGCGGGACTCCGTACTTCCATCGCACGTCGTCACGCAATTTGTCGGCGCCCCAGTCGGAGAGGTTGAACGGCGGATTCGCCATGATGAAGTCCGCCCTCAACGTCGGATGGCAGTCGTCGTAAAAAGTGTCGGCATTGTATCGCCCCAGATCCGCTTCGATGCCCCGGATTGCGAGGTTCATCTGCGCCATTTTCCATGTCGTCGGGTTGGAGTCCTGTCCGTACACAGAAATGTCGTTGATTCGCCCGGAATGCTGCTCCACGAACTTCGCCGACTGCACGAACATTCCGCCCGAACCGCAGCAGGGGTCATAAACGCGACCGTGATACGGCTTCAGAAACTCCACCAGCGTTCGCACCACGCACGCCGGAGTGAAAAATTCGCCGCCCTTCTTGCCCTCCTGTTCGGCGAACTGCGCAAGGCAGTATTCATAGGTGCGCCCCAGTATGTCGCGGGTGTCGCCGCGTTCTTTCATTTTGATGTTGGTGAAAAGATCGACCACGTCACCCAAGCGGCGCTTGTCCAGTTCCGGGCGGGCAAAATTCTTCGGTAAAATCCCTTTGAGCCGGGTGTTCTCTTTTTCGATCAGCAACATTGCGTCATCAATTGCCTTGCCGATCTCCGGCGTATGTGCCGCCTCCGCAATTTTCGCCCAGCGCGCATCTTCCGGCACGAAAAACACGTTGCAGGAAGTGTATTCATCACGATCTTCCTCGAAGCCGTCGCCCTCCTTCTTCAATTCCTGATAACGGGCATCGAATTTATCCGAGATATACTTCAAAAAAATCAAGCCCAAAACGACTTGCTTATACTCCGATGCATCCAAGTTTCCACGCAAGATGCAAGCGGCATCCCAAATCTCTTTCTCAAATCCGATATTCGCAGTATTTTCAGCCATAACCCCTCTCACCAATGTTTTCGTTTTCACACAACGTCGTCGTAATATAGTTCACGCGCGCGGGCAATGCAAGCGGCCGGATCAAAAAAACGATGTCGCGAAAACGCCAACCACCAAATACGACCTTACACAAAATTAATCTTTTTATTAATTTCAAACGCAACCGCGCCGCTTTCAAATTTTTCGGCGAACGCCGGATCGACGGGAACCGTTCTGCCGCCCGCGGCGACGGCAACTTTTTTGTCCTTGAAATTAATCTGAATTTTAATTTATTGCGCCGCAAGGGTCAAGAACGGGGAAAGGATCCCGGATCCGGCGCATCCGTTTTGCCGGTTTCCGGTTTTGGACGGCGGACAAGTCCTTGCAGATGACCGTTTTGGGTGAAAAATCAACGCCGCCGATCTTCCGACCGGCGGCGTTGACAGGATTGCAAAAAAACTACGTCCCGAGATTAAAAGGACAATAATTTCTTTTCCGCCTCATTGACTTTGTCGATGCCCTTTTTCTCCTGATTCAAAACGCTGTCTTCCGCGTCTTTCCGAACTTTTTGCTGTGCGTCGAGAAGTTTCTGCTTTTCGGCTTCCGGTTTGGATTTCAGTTCATCGACTTTTTTCTGGGCTTCGTCCTGCACTTTTTGCTTTTCCGTTTCGGCGATTGATTTCTGCTGGTCGACAACCGACTCGCCTTCTTTTTTCAAAGAGTCCAAGCTGAAAAAATCCGCCATGCACACGACCGCTCCGAACACGCATACCAACGCCAACAATGTCTTTTTCATAGAATCTTCCTCTTTTTGTTACGTGCCACCATCGCACGCTTTTAGAACGGAGAAAACCGCCCCCGTCATATAACATAACTTGCGATCTAAAAAAAAGCAACACTTCTTATGAATTTCCCTCGTCAACCGTCACCGGAACAATTCGATGAGATTTTTCACGTCCTTCACCGTCTGATTGATATTTTCCGGTTTCAAGGCGTTTTTCAAGGTCGAGCTGCCGAGTTTTTGGATCGTTTTCTTCCAATCCGGCTGAGGTTTCGCCAAAGTTCCCCCGACCGCCAGCGGGATTGCAAGGTCATCCAGCAACATTTCGGATTGAAGATCGACCGCGCCCGCCGGAAGTTCCGCATTGCCGGAAATCGTTTCGCGTTTGATCGTCCCCCCGTCGGAAACCACCTTGTCGACCCGCAACAACCCGCGGTCGATGGAAATTTTGCCCGTGAGTTCATTGATGATAAAATCTTCTTCGCCGTTCAAGATCGGTTTCAGTTTCTGCGCGTATCCCGTCAACGTTTTCCCCGTTTCCGTCGCCGCGAAATCGGGGAAACAGGCGATGACATCCGGCAACGCCCGCACCGGGATCAGCAACATCAGCAACAGGGCGTCGTCCGACTGTTCCGCCAGCGAAAGGTGTAATTTTTCGGCGGCGAAATCCGCCTTGCCGCGCGAACGTTTCATCAGATCGCGCCCCGAAATACCCTGACCGGAAAGTTCCAGGTTGAAGTTTTTCAGCGTACCGCCGATGCCGGGATCCCTGCCGTCGCGGAGCGCGCGCGCCACGGGAGCGATGTCCAGCGCCGACGCTTTGCCTTTGACCGAATAATGCCAGCCGCCGCTTTGTCCGACGTCCAACGCCGCATTGAATGTCGCGGGAGCGCGGTTGACCGTAATTTTGCCGTTGTCCAGACGGACGACGTTCTTTTCCACGCGCAGAAGTCCGGAAACGTCAAGATTCAAATCCCCGGTATAGGTGATGTTCCGGAAATCCAACGCGACTTTCAAGCCGTCGAGCGCGCTCAGATCCAAAGCGTCCGGTTCGCTTGCATCCTGAACGGTCGCTTCAACGTTTTCTTTTCCGGCTTTTCCGGCTTTTCCGGTATTCTTTTTGACGGCGGCAGCCTCCCCGCCTTCAAAAAACGCCTGGATCTTTCTCACATCCACCCCCGTCGAAGCGACGCGGAACTCCGGAAAAATCCCCTTGATCTGAAGATCCGCCAAATTGTCTTTGCCGCTTTCAAAGCGCATCGCGACTTCGGCTTCCCGTACGATGAAGTCCTTGAATTTCACATTCCACGAACCGGCGCCGTGCAAAGGTTTTTCCGCCCACCGCGTCGCGGCGGAAAACCGGCCCGTCGCCGTCCCGTCGCGCACTTCGGCGGTCAGATCCAACGCGGTATGCGCCAAGTCCCATTTTCCCGGCGTTTTCAACGCCAGTCCCCTCCCCGAAAACGGGGTTTGTGTCGCCAGCGACAAATCCAGTTTCGACCAGTCGCCGTCCTTGGGGATCGTCCCCTGCGCGCTCAATTTTCCGCAATCGGCGCCGTCGACCCGCAACAGCAGAACGCCGTCCCGCAACTGATATGCATGATCCGGTAAAAACAGCGTACCGCCCAATTCCGCATCATAACGCGTTTCGGAAACCCGGGTCTGGAATTTGACGATCCGGCGTTCCCGGTCGAATGCTCCGGACGCACGGATGACGGGGTTGAGTTCTTTCCGGTCGCTGAATTGCGGCATATTGAGCGACGCCGCCGGATTCTGAATATTCCATTCACAATTTGCCTGAAACGCATTTTTTTCCGTTTCGTAAGCGCCGGAACCCGCCGCCTTGACCGCCTCTTGAGGGGCATCGATCTCCATGCGGCCGTCCGAAACAAGCACCTTGGCGGAGTTGACGTTCAGCGTAAAACCGGCTTTCAGCAACCCCGAACAATGTTCCGTCCCCACCGGGAACGATGTTTTCCCCTCGAAAGCGAGCGTGCTGTCGCCGCCTTCCGCGCCGGAGCGGACTTTGAACCGGACCGTTTCGTCCTTCCATTCGTCTTTGCTCCAGGGATTCAGCAACCGCAACGGGAACGCATCCGCATGGAGATCCGCCTGCGGGCATTCCGTACATTTCAGCGCGCCCCGCTGCAAAAAGTTCCACGGTTTTTCCAGTGCGCACGTCGCTAAATTCCGTTTATCGCACTCCACGTCCAGCCGGGCGCGGGTCAGCGTCAAGTCGCACGCCTCCGAATCGCCCGTCATTTCCGCCGTCAGACCGACGACCGGCGAGACGAAAACCCCGTTGGTTCCGGAACCTTGCACGGTGATTTTCCGCGCCGAAACCTTCACCGCGGAACCGGAATTGATTTTGCCGTCCCGGAAGGCGGCGGCGAAATTCCCCGCGACGGTAAAACCGTCCACTTGCGCGTTGGACAATCCGGACAAAAGCGCATCGGTCAGAGGCGCGGCATACACTTTCAGATCGCCGTTCAAGTCGCCGTTTCGCCACGCGGCGTCCGCCGAACCGGAAAATTGCAGATCCAGAAGATCGCCCGCCGAGCGCGAGCCGATATGCATTTTCGCCGTTTTGATCTCGTAATGGCGTTCGTCCGACGCGGCATCCAGCGCGAGTGCGACCGCCACGTCCGGCACGGAAAAATCGCCCGCTGCGACCCGCGTTTCCCCGAATGAAAATTGCATCGCCGCCGACGGCGGAAGTCCGAACTTTTCCGGGATTTTCACGCGCGCCGTCAGGGAAGCCCCCGCACGCGCCACGTTTACGTCGGGCGCGGTCACGGAAGCGAACGCTTCCCAGTTCAAAATCATTTCCGCGCCCGGTCGGACGTCTTTCACGGTCAGACGGATCCCGTCGAGCTCGATTTTCCGCCCCGCGTGGTCGCGGCAGGTGATTTTGCCGTCCGAAACCGAAACCTTTTTTATTTCATATTTCAGGTCGGCGGAACCGGATGCGTCCGCATCCTTTCCGGAAGATCGCGCCGGGGGCGCGGCTGGTTTTTGTTGCTCCGGCGCCGCCGTGTCCGCCTCGACCGTCAAGCCCGCCAGCGATAAATTTTCCACCGTCAACGGTGAACCGAAGACGAATGCCAGCGGGTGCGTTTGAAGCAAAATTTCCCGTGCCGCAACCGAAACGACGTCTTTTTTCAACGCGAAACCGCGCGCCGTCAACGTATTTTCTCCGAAAAGGGAAATTTCGCAATTTTCCGCACGGATCTCGGCGTCCAGACTCGCCCGCAGGATCGGCAGCAAAATTTTCTGCATCCCGAAATTGCCGGAAATCAGAAAATAGATCCCGACCGTCAAAAGCAGCAAAACCGCCACCGTCACGACAACAAAACGCAAAAAATTTTTCATCGCATCCGTTCCTTATCAGAAAAACTGCATTCGTGTATCGCAAAAAAGCAAACCCTGATGTCCGTAAAACGAGTTTCACGGACATCAGATCAAGAGCAAGGCAAAACGTCCGGATCCCGGGCGTTCCCGCGGATGAAAGAAACTACACTTCCTTTTGCATCCACACGCCGATGAAAAAGAGCGCGAGGAAGGGCAATCCGAGCAGGAAAAAGAGGCGGTAATGCGCCATACCGACGAGATCGGGTCCGGCGGCGTCGCAGATTTTCCACAGCGCGGCGGTAAGCCCCATGCCGATGAATCCGGTCAAAACGCCGTTGAACAGCATTTTCAGTGTCAAGCCCGAAGGTTGATGTTCGACGGGAACACATTTAAGGAAATACTGTCCGGAGCAGATGCCGCAGCAGAGCGAATTGCAACTCGTCAGGAAAAAGAGGATCAGCGCCACCGCGACGATCCCCGGGCTGAACTCGGTGGGAAGGATCTTCGCCGGATACCATGTGCAGGATTCAGGAATGGTATGCCAGGTGTAGGTTTCAGGGATGAGCTGCCAGAAAAGGACGATGACAAAGGAAAAGCAGTACCCGACGATAAGCGCTTTGCGGGGACCGATCCTGTCGCCGAGCCAGGCGGCGGGACGCGCGACGAGGACGCTGAAAAAACTGCCGAGGAAAGAAAGCGCCAGAAACCAGCTGTCGGGGACGTTCAGTCCGCGCTTCAGGACCAGATTGTTCAGCGCGATGGTCAGCGCCATTCCCAGAGAATAGCACACTTCGCCGACGATCATTCTCCGGAAAGCGGAATCTTTCAGACAGCCCCACGCATCGACGATCAACGGTTTTTTCGCGGCTTTCATAATGGCGTCGCTCTCGTCGACGTTGCGCAGACAGATGGCGGACAGAACGCCGCAGAACGCGCCGAAAAGGATGATGCCGAAAAGCGCCCAGATCGCCTGACCGGCGCCGAGTTTTTCCACTTGCAGCAAAAGGAACGTCATCGCGATGAAAACGATCGCCGTGATGATGTTGTGCGCCATGGAAGCGAAAGCGAGAAGTTTGCCGCGTTCATTTTCATGGGTGATATTGCCGACCAGCGCGGTGTTCATCACGCTTCCGGCGGAACGGCATCCGTAGAAAATGAACGCGCCGCCCAGAAGAAACGCGCAGGCGATGTAGGGATGCCCGAAATACCCCCAGATCGCGCAACTGCCCATCACGACCGCGGCGAAGTTGCGCAACAGCCAGAAATTCGACTGGGTCCGGGCGGCGCCCCATTTTTCCGTCGCGATCTTGCCGAGCGGAAGCCAGATGCATCCGATGTTGAAAAGCGCGCCCAGCGTCGTAAAGACGACATCGGAAAAATGCAAATGGACGGCGAGCAGATCCATCACCATATTGCCGACGCATATATAGCCGATTCCGTTGAGCAGATTGAAGCCGATAAAAAGCCGCTGACTTCTTTTCATCTGGGCATCGGTCAAACTGGGATAGATCATAGTGGTCACCTTTCGGGTTTGAATGAACGTCTTGCACGGGATAAAATAGTTCCGGTTCCGGAAAAAATCAATCTGAAAAAGGATTTTTTCCGAAACGCCTTTTCCCGATCCGGCGGGGATCATCCGCGCCGGGGCGCATGGATCCGGCGCGCGTTTGCATTTTTCCGGAAGCCGTGATATTTTAACACCTATTCCCCGATATAAAGCACATCCATCACAAAGAAGAACAATGAAAAAAATCCTCATTCCCGTTTTATTTTGGAGTCTTGTCGCCATGGCGGAAAATCCCTTTTCGGTCCGCGTGATCGACGGCGTCCCGCGCTGGTGCAAAAACGGCGTCCCGGCGACGCCGGTCTTTTTCTGGCAGCACAATCTGGACGACGTCGACGTCAACGAAGCGAAAAAGTCCGGCATCGAAGTTTTCACCTGTTTCAATTCCAAACAATCCTACGAACATCCCTACTGGGTCGGCGAGGGCAAATACGACTTCTCGTGGCACGACGCCGAGATCGGCAAATTTTTTTCCGCGCATCCCGACGCTTATCTCATTCCCCGCGTTTTCGTCCCCGCCCCCTACTGGTGGCTCGAAAAACATCCCGAAGAAATGATCGGTTTCACCGACAACCCCGAACGCACCCGCGGCAACGGCGGCGGCTCGACGTTTCACGAATCCTTCGCTTCCGAAGCGTGGAAAAAGGAACAGGGCGAAGCGGTACGGCAACTTGTCCGTCACTTCAAGTCGATGCCGTGGGGGGAGCGCATCATCGGCATCCACATCACGGGCGGCACACTCGGCGAATGGCACATCTGGAGCGGCGGCAAAGATCCCGATTGCAGCGTTCCGATGGCAAAACGCTACGGGAAACCGATCCCCGGAGCGATGGAGCGCGACGCCGAATATTTTGAATGTTTTTACTCGGCGACGGTCGATGCGATCGACCATTTCTGCAGGATCGTCAAGGAGGAAAGCGATTATCTCACGGTCGTTTTTTACGGATATTTCCTCGCCAACTACACCCCGTACAGCCACCACAAGGCGCTGAATAAACTTCTGGAACTTGATTCGGTGGATATTCTGTCGAGCCCGCACGTCTATGCGCGGCGCGCGGCGGGGGACGACGGATATTTCCGCGCCTTTCCGGCGACGGTCGCCAAGCACGGCAAACTTTTCGTCAACGAAGCGGACGACCGCACGGAACTGGGCAAGCGCGACAAATGGGACGGCGGCTGGATCCGCGGTAGAAGCGAAGAAGAATCGGTCAATATGTTGCGCCGGGAATTCGGTCAGGCCGTCGCGCACTGCGTCGGGTTGTGGTATATGGATATCGATCCCGGGATCTTCCGCAAACCGGCCTACTGGGCGGAAATCGACCGGGCGTACAAGTGGTACACCCGGCAACTGGCGCTGCCGCAAAAGCGCGTTTCCGAGATCGCCGTGCTTTGCGACGACCGCGGCAGGATCCATATGCCGCGCGAGCAGTTTCTGAATCCCGTCGCCGAATGCGCGGTGCGGAAACTGACGTTCGGAAGTCTCTGCCACATCGGTGCGCCGTTTGATTTCTACACGCTGGACGCCGCCGATTTCAAAACGCTTGAAAAATACAAGGTGATCGTGCTTCTCGACGGCGTTTCGCTTTCGGAAAAATGCCGTGCCGAGTTGAAAAAGTTGCAGAATAGCGGCCGCGCTTTCATCTGGCTCCACGGTTCCGGCGCCTACGACGCCGCCGCGAAAAAGTGGGACACCGGCAAAATGCGCGATCTTACGGGGATGGATTTTTCCCTGACGGAAAAACAGACGATCCCGTGGCAGGTGATGGAATCCGCGCAGGAAACGAAGCCGGGATTTTCCCCGCTGGAAAGCCACCGCGACTTTGGGGATTGGTCGAGTCATTACTTCGGCGGTTTCGCCGTTTCTCCCGCGAAATTCCGCGCGGTCTGCAAAGAAGCAAATGTTTTCCTTTACAGCGAAGAAGACGACGTTGTATCCGCTTCGGAAAGCGCGTTGATGATCCATGCTTCGTCCGACGGCGTCAAAACGGTCAAACTCCCCTCCCCGAAAAAGGTGACGGATATGGTGTCCGGCGAAGTTCTGGGCGAAAAAACGACCGTGATCCGCAAGGAAATGAATTTCGGCGAGACCGCACTTTTCGAGCTTGCTCCGGCGCCGTAACGCACTTTTTTCCGGCGAAGCCGTCAAAACACGCAACCATTTTGTTTTCAACGATTTAGATGCAGTGCATCAAAATCGTTTCCCGGCATCGAAAAACATCCGATAACTCATTGCAGTCCAACACGTTAGATGGCTTTATTCCCTTCTTCGGGACCGCCGCTTTTTCTTCGCGCGCGCGAAGCGTACGCGATTTTATTAATAAAAACACGCAATACGCGCTTGCATTTTTCGCGAAACGGTGTTATGTTGGTAGTGAAACGACAAAATCAACACTAAAAAAGCGAGATAAAAAAATGGCTGCGATCTACTACAACAGTTCGTGGAAGGACCTGGAACCGGGGACAACCGTCTATGATTCCGAAGGTGGAGAACACACCATCGGCGTTGACGCATTCGGCGTTTGGGATGACGCCTGCGTCGCGGCGGCGGAAACGGAAACGCACGAGATCAAAATGGACAACGGTCTTGTCGCCGACACGTTTTATTTCTCGCCGCTTTGGGAAAAGCTCGCCGACTACACCGTCGTCGATCTCGACGGCGTCACGCTTTTCAACGAGTATCAGGACGGTACCGACGCCTTCCCGCTGGTGACGAAAACCGGCGGCAAAGCGGTCATCGGCATCAACGCTTTCGCCTCGTTTGATGCCGCGGCGGCGGCAATGGACAAGTCCGGAAGC
>JAKSOG010000150.1 GCA_024405715.1 Victivallaceae bacterium
CGCATCCCCGCCGCTTCCAAGTCGCGGCAGGCGAAATCGGAAAAAGATTCCGTATCGCCGAGATCGCCGCCGAAAAGCAGGGCGATTTTATGAAATTCCTTGTCCACGCTCTCGCATTTCCCGATTTTGAAAGTTATATTATACGGGTTCAATATAATCGTTTCCCCCGCTTTTGCAAGGTTGATCGTGGACAAGACTCCAAAAATTTATTTCCTCGGATCCGGAAAACTCGCGATCCCGTTCCTGAAACGGCTGAAAGAATCGGAAAAACTCGATTTCATCGGCGGCGCGACCGGTATTTCCCGTCCCGGGAAACGCGGCAAACTCCCCGTGCCGACGGCGGCGAAATCATACGCGCAGACGATCGGTGTCGAACTGGAAGAAATTTCCGACGTCAACGACGATGCGTTTCTCGACCGCATCGAAGCCCTCAAGCCGGACGCGATCCTCGTCGTGTCGTTCGGGCAGATCCTCCGCCGCCGGATCCTGACGCTCCCGCGCTTTGGATGCGTCAACGTCCACCCGTCGCTGTTGCCGCGTTTCCGCGGCGCCTCCCCCGTCGTCCAGACTGTACTCGCCGGCGACGCCGAAACCGGGGTATGCTTTATGGAAGTCGCCCCCGCGCTCGACGAAGGCGGCATCTACCGGTGTTTCCGCAGGAAACTCAACGGGAACGAATATGCCGACGAGCTGGAAGCCGAACTCGGCGCGCTCGCCGCCGGAAATCTCGACGACACGATGACGGCGATCCTTTCGGGAAAACTCCCGTGCGTACCGCAACAGGGCGCCGTCACGTTCTGCGGCAAGATCGCGAAAACCGACGGCGCGATCGACTGGCGCGCCGACGCTGCGACGGTTGCGGCAAAAGTGCGCGCCTATCACCTTTGGCCCGGCGCGTTCGCGGTCACGGAAAACGACCGTAAACGCGTGACGGTCGCCCGCGCCCGCATCCGCACCGATCATTCCGGCGCACCGGGTGAAATCGTCGCCGCCGCCCGCAAAGACGAACTGATTATCGGATGCGGCCGCGATGCGTTGGAAATCGAAGAGATCGTACCCGCCGGCGGCAAGCCGATGTCGGGCGCCGCGTTCCGCAACGGACGGCGCGGCGATGTACGCTTTTCCCCGGAAACGCTTGTTTCCGGCAGTGAATAACCATTTTTTTGAAGGATCCCCCCGTATGGAAAAAAAATCCAAAATCATCGTGCTCAACTGCGATCGCGTCGAACGGCGCTTCGCGCTGTTGAACAAAGGGCGTCTCGAAGAATACCAGATCGAACGCGACGACGACACGCCCAAAGTCGGCGACATTTATCTCGGCAGGATCGTCAATCTCGATCCGCTTCTGCAAGCGGCTTTCGTCGACATCGGCGCCCGCAAAAACGCCTTTCTGCACTATCAGGAAATGCTCCCCGGATACAGCGATCTCGCCGGACAATATCTGCAGGAAGCGGAAAAAATCGCCGCGCGCCGATGCAAACGCGACGCCAAGCGCCCGGACAGCAAAGGCGGCGCCGAAACCCTGCGCCGCAAAAGCAAGATCACGGCCGCGGACATTCCCAACATCTTCCGCCCCGGAATGGAGATCCTCGTGCAGGTGGTCAAAGCCCCGATCAGCACCAAAGGCGCGCGCGTCACGACGGATATTTCCATCCCCGGACGCTATCTGGTATTGATGCCGTACAGCGAACACATCGGACTTTCCACCCGCATCGAAAGTTCCTCCGAACGGGAAAGGTTGCGGAAGATCCTTTCCCAACTGGAGATCCCCGAAGGGATGGGGATGATCTGCCGTACCGCAGGCGAAGGACGCAAGGCCGCGTTTTTCAAAAACGACCTCAAACTGCTGATGGATTACTGGCGCACCATCGAGCAGGACATGGAAAAATTCAACGCCCCGCATCTGCTCTTTACCGAACCGAATCTTGTCGAACGCACGATCCGGGATTTTATGACCGACGAGATCGACGGCGGCATCGTCGTCGACGACAAGGATGCGAAAAAACGCATCGTCGAAACCCTGCGCCGTTGCGGGACGGCGAAACTCGGCTCGAAAGTCGAATTTTACGACAAGCCGGAACCGATCTTCGATTTCTACCGCGTCAACGAGCAACTCAAAGAAGTCTTTCAGCGCGAAGTGCGTCTCCCCGGCGGCGGCGCCATCGTCATCGACGAAACCGAAGCGCTGATCGCGATCGACGTCAATTCGGGGCGCGGCAAAAACGGCGCCGATCAACCGGATTTCATCCTCAAAACCAATCTCGAAGCGGCGGAAGAGATCGCCCGGCAGTTGCGGTTGCGCAACGTCGGCGGTCTCGTGGTGCTCGATTTCATCGATATGCGTTCAAGCAAAGACCGCGACGAACTTTTCCGGACGATGAAAAAACTCGTCAAAGACGACCGCGCCCGCACCAAAGTCCTGCCGTTGAGCAAACTCGGTCTGATGGAAATGACCCGTCAGCGCGAACACGAAAGCATTCAGGATCAAGTCTATACCCCCTGCCCTTATTGCTCCGGCACGGGGTTGATCAAATCGGCGGTGACGATGTGCGCCGAGATCCAGCGGAAACTCAACGCGGTGTTGCGCGACCGCAAATTCAAAAACGTGCCGATCCGCATTTTCATGCACCCCGAAGTCCTCGCGCAATTGCGCAACGAAGATTCCGCTTTTTTGAGCGAACTGGAACATAAATATCATCACGAATTGAGTTTCCGCGCCGATCCCGATCTTCACCAGGAAGAATTCCGGCTGATCGATCCGGAAACCGACGCCGAGTTGAAATGAATTTATGAAAAGCGCCGCCGAGTTTCATCCTTCCGAAATCCCGGCTAAGCCCGGCGTGTACATCTACCGCGACCGCTTCGACCGGGTGATCTACGTCGGCAAAGCGGTCAATCTGCGGAGGAGGATGTCCTCCTATTTTCAGCTTTCACGCCGCAACGCCGCCGACCCGAAACTGCGGTCGCTGATCCACTCCATCGCCGGATGGAGTTACGAAGTCGTCCACAGCGAAGCGGAAGCGCTTCTGCTCGAAGCGCGGCTGATCAAAACCTATGCTCCGCATTACAATATTCTGATGCGCGATGACAAACGCTATCTGTTGCTCAAAATCGACTGGGCGGAAAAATTCCCCACCTTGTCGCTCGCCCGCGTCAAAAAGCAGGGGA
>JAKSOG010000151.1 GCA_024405715.1 Victivallaceae bacterium
ATGTTGGCGAGCATCGAATCCCGCGGCACAAGCGTCGGATGGACGCGCATTTCGACCGCTCCGGCTTCGTTTTTGATGATGCCGAGCAGTTTGATGCGGTAGCCGAGGCTTTCGGCGTTGGCGATGTCGGCCGTGTCGATGTCGCGGATGCCCTCGACGTGGACGTCGTCCGCGGAGAACCATTGCCCGTAGGCGAGCGACGCGAGGATCGCCGTTTTGTGGGCGGTGTCGAAACCGTCCACGTCGAGCGAGGGATTCGCTTCCGCGTATCCGAGTTTCTGCGCGTCGGCGAGTACCGTGCCGAAATCGGCGTGCTCGCGCTCCATCCGCGTCAGGATGTAATTGCAGGTGCCGTTGAGGATGCCGCAGATGCGTTCGATGCGGTTCGCCGCCAGTCCTTCGCGGAGCGATTTGAGGATCGGGATCCCCCCGCCGACGCTCGCTTCAAAGAAAAGATCGACGCCGTTTTTCTGCGCCGCGGCGAAAAGTTCCGCGCCGTGATGTGCAAGCAGCGCCTTGTTGGCGGTGACGACCGATTTGCCCGCGTTGAGCGCGTCGAGAATGATCTTTTTGGCGATCGTCGTGCCGCCGATGAGTTCCACGACGATGTCGCTGGCGGCGATCGCCTCGGCGGCGTCGACGGTCAGCACGCCGTCGGGAATTTTGATTCCCCGGTCGCGCACGATGTCCAGATCGGCGATTTTGACGAGTTTGAGGGAAACTCCGGTCCGCGTCGCCGCCATATCCGCGTTTTTGAGCAGGATTTCCGCGACGCCCGCGCCGACGGTCCCGAATCCGATGATGCCGATTTTGATCTCTTTCATATTGCTTTCTCCGAAAATAGACGGTGTTCTTCGCCTTAAATGCACTTAATATAGCACCGTTTCGCGCGCGCGTCAACCGCGGGAATGCGAAGTTTCAGCCGCGCCGCTCCCGCCGGAAGAGCGCGGTCACCCGCGGAAGCACCCCGCGGCAAAAGGAGATCGCCATTCCGTAATTGGTGATCGGGATATGATGTTTTTGTGCCTCGCGGATGCGCGAAAGGACTTCGCGTCTGCCGATCATGCAACCGCCGCATTGCACGATGAGACGGTATCCGGAAAGGTCTTCGGGAAAATCGCGTCCCGCGCAGACGTCGAAAGACAGATGCGCTCCGCTTCGTTTTTCGATGAGCCTGGGGATTTTGACGCGGCCGATGTCGTCCTTCGCGGCGTGATGGGTGCACGCTTCGGCGATCAGCACTTTGTCGCCGTCGGCGAGACCCCCGATCGCTTCGGCGCCGGAAATCAATGCGTCGATGTCGCCTTTCGCGGCGGCGAGCAAAATCGAAAACGTCGTGCAGGGAATTGCTTCCGGCGTATTTCCGACCATGAAATCGACCGCCTGCGAGTCGCAGACGACCAGTTCAGGAGGACGGATGAGCCGCCGGAGAAACGCCGGATATTGCGTTTCCTTGACGACCGCGACCTGCGCGTCGGCGTCGAGCGCGTCGCGGATCGACTGTACCTGCGGCAAGATCAATCTGCCCCGCGGCGCCTGCATGTCGACGGGAACGATCAGCACCGCGAGTTCCCCCGCGCCGAGCCAGCGGCGCAACAGCGGCGGATCGGTCAGAAAGTCCCCCGGCAACGCTTCAAGGAGCGCCGCCTTGAATTTTTCCAACAGCGCGTCGCGGTCGTCGGTCCGGGCGGAAAGCGCAATGCGGTTCGTTTTGCCGGTGCCCGCCGGAAAAAGTTCGCCGGAGGTCGCCGTGTCGCTTTTGTTGACGACGACGATGATGGGAATATCGTGCTCTTTTGCCGCATCGCAAATTTCTTTTTCCGGCGCGCCCCAGACTCCCGGCGCCGTTACGACGACGGCGACATCCGCCCGGTCGAAAATGCGCCGGGTGCGCTCCGCGCGCAGAATTCCCAGTTCCCCGCAGTCGTCGATCCCCGCCGTGTCGAGAAAAAGCACCGGACCGAAAGGGGGAAGCTCCATCGCCTTTTCCACTACGTCGGTCGTCGTTCCCGCTTCGGGCGAAACGATGGCGACATCCTGACCGGCGATGCGGTTGAGCAACGTCGATTTCCCCGCGTTGACCCGTCCGAAAAGCGCGATCTGCAAACGCAATGATTTTGGCGTGCCGTCCATCGTGCGAATCCCTGTTTTTGTCCGATGCGCTTTAATATAACCGCGCTTTCCTTTTTTCGCAACGGGGAAACGCCGAAATCCGGCGCGCGGAGAAATTTGCAAAAAGTTTCCCTCTGTGCTATATTATAGAATCTGCCGCTCCGAAAACGTCGGAACGGAAAAAACAACCGAACCAAAGGCGTCTTGCAAAATCAAAAGCGCCGCAAAGAGAAGGAACCGTTGAAATGGCGAAAATCACGATCAATGACCTGCTGGAAGCCGGGTGTCACTTCGGACACCAGACCCGTCGCTGGAACCCCAAGATGAAACCGTATGTCTACGGCGCGAAAAACGGCATCTCGATCATCGACCTTACCAAAACGATGTATCAGATCGCGGCGGCCTGCAACTTTTTGCAGCACGTCGTCGCCGACGGCGGAGATGTTCTCTTTGTCGGCACCAAGCGCCAGATCCGCGATACGGTCAAACTTCTCGCCGAAGAAACCGGGATGTTTTCGGTTTCCGAACGCTGGCTCGGCGGCACGCTGACCAACAACGTCACGATCCGCAAGAGCATCGCGAAAATGGCGGAAATCGATCAGCTGCTCAATTCCGACAGCGTCAATTCGATGAAGAAAAAGGAGATTTCCAGTCTCGCCCGCCGCGCCGAAAAATTGCACCGCGACCTCGACGGCATCGCCGGGATGCAGAAACTTCCGGCGGCGCTGGTCGTCATCGACGTCTGCAATGAAGTGAACGCCGTCCACGAAGCGAACAAACTCAACATCCCGATCGTCGCGATCGTCGATACCAACGGCGACCCGACCCTCGTCAAATATCCGGTCGCCGCCAACGACGACGCGGTCAAATCGGTCGAGATCATCACCGGACTTTTCCGCGAAGCGATCAAGATCGCCCGCGAGATCCATCTGAAGCGCGTCACCGAAGAACGCGATGCCGCGGAAGCCGCGAAGAAGATCGCGCAGGACAAGGCGGAAGCCGCCGGAGAAAACGCGGAAAAACCCGCCAAGAAAGCTCCGGCGAAA
>JAKSOG010000152.1 GCA_024405715.1 Victivallaceae bacterium
CGCGCGCTTTCTGCGGAGTGCGCGATGTCCGCGAGACCGATTTCGGCACGGTGCGGCTCGGCGAGAGGGGCGGTGTTCTTTTCTTCTGGAATCCGACGAAAAAGGTCACGGTCGATCTGCCGGAAGGCTGGAAGATCCGCGGCGTCGAAGGCAACGTCCTCACCGACGTTCCCGGCGACAGCATCATTTTCGTCGACAAAAAGTAGTTTTTGAGCGAACTTCAGGAAGGGGGGCCGTGCGGCTCCCCTTTTTTTGTCGGGAAAGCGGTAAAAAAAAAGCGCGGAAGCGTCTGGAAAAAAAAGCGGGGACGTTATATATTAAAGCGACCCGGTGAAACCAGAGGAATCCGATGTTTTGTTATTTGGCGAAATTCAGTGAATGTTTCGGCCCTTTCCGGCTCTTCGACTATGTGACGTTCCGCGCCGGAGGGGCTTTCGTTTTTTCGTTTCTGATCGTACTGCTTGCGGGAGGCGCGACGGCGCGGGCGCTGCGCCGTATGAATACGATCTCGGCGGAGCGTCTGGCGGGGCTGGTCCCCGAAGAGTACATCGACAAACGCAAAAGCCAGACCCCCTGTATGGGCGGTCTGCTCCTGATCGGCGCCGTGCTGATCTCCAGTATCTGTTGGACCGATCTTTCGGAAGCGATCGCCCCCGTTTTCATCGGAAGCACCGCGCTTTTTTCGCTGATCGGATTCATCGACGATTACATCAAAACGGCGCGTCACGACCGCGACGGGATGCCGGGCAGGATCAAACTTTTTCTCACGGTCCTCGTCGCCGCCGCCGCCTGGTTGGTGTTGCGTTTTTGTTCCCCCATCGGGAAAACGCTCGACTACTTTTACCTGCCGTTCTGCAAGGAGCCGTTTTACGGACCGTGGTACTGCTGGGCGTTGGCTCTCCTTACCGTCGTCGGCGCGAGTCACGCGGTCAACCTGACCGACGGCAAGGACGGGCTGGCTTCCGGATGCGCGATCTTTTCCACGCTCACTTACGCGGTCTTCGCTTATTTGATGGGGCATAAAATTTTCGCTTCCTATTTGAACATCCCCTTCGTTCCCGGGATGCAGGAAGCGGTAGTCTTCGCCGCGGCGATCTGCGGCAGTTGCATCGGATTTCTGTGGCACAACTGCCAGCCGGCGGCGATGTTCATGGGCGACACGGGCAGCATCGCGCTCGGCGGAGCGATCGGATTTCTGGCGGTGCTGACGCGGCAGGAGGTCCTGCTTCTGGTCGTCGGCGGAGTTTTCGTGATGGAAGCGGTGTCGGTGATGCTTCAGGTGGCGTCGTTCCGGCTGACGGGGAAACGGATCTTTCTCTGCACGCCGATCCATCATCACTTTGAACGGAAAAACTGGACGGAAAGCCAAATCGTGATCCGCTTCTGGATCATCGCGGGCGTCCTGGCGCTGCTGGCGCTTTCGTCGCTGAAACTGCGCTGAAAAGTCGTTATGCACGCATTCAGATTCAAAGCGGAAGACCTCGAACAATACTTTCTCCGGCTGATGTTTTCGCCGCCGCGCAACTGGTTCGACGCGCGGCTCGTCGATATCCTTTTCATCGCGTCGCGTTTTTACCGGGCGGGGATCCAGTTCCGGAACTGGATGTACGACAAGCGCGTGATCCGTCACCACGCGCTCGGCTGTCTTGTCGTAAGCATCGGCCATTTAAGCTGCGGCGGCACCGGCAACTCGCCCGTCGTCGAAGTTTTCGCCCGCCCCCTGAGCGCGAAAGGGCGCCGCGTCGCCATTTTGAGCCGCGGCTACCGGAGCCGCAAACTTTCCTTCTGGGAAAAGACTTTCCGGCGGCTCCGCGGACGGCAGATCGAACTGCCGCCCAAAGTCGTTTCCGACGGCAAAAACCTGTTGCTCGATTCCGCTTTCGCCGGTGACGAACCCTATATGCTGGCGACCAATCTGCCCGACGTCGCCGTCGTCGTCGACAAAGACCGCGTCAAGTCGGGCATTTACGCGATCAAAAATTTTCAGACCGACGTCATTCTGCTCGACGACGGTTTCCAGTATCTGATGCTCAAACCGCACATCAACATCGCGCTTGTCGATTCGAGCGCGCCCTTCGGCAACGGGCATGTCCTGCCGCGCGGGACGTTGCGCGAGCCGATCAAAAACATCCGCCGCGCCGATTACGTTTTTCTGACCAAATCCGACGGAAGTCACCGGATCAATCACCTCAAGCGTTTCATCCGGCGCCACACGTTGCGCGCCGAGATCATCGAATGCTGTCACAAGCCGAAACATCTCGTCAAACTTTTTTCGCGGGAAGTCGAACCGCTGGAAACCTTGAAGGGACGCAACGTGGCGGCGCTTTCGGCGATCGCCCAGCCCAAAAGTTTCGAGAAGTTTCTCGAAGATTTCGGCGCGACGATCCGGTTCCGCGACCATTACGCCGATCATCACCGCTACACCCAGCAGGAGATCATCGACTTCATCAACGAGGCGAAATCTTCCGGCGCCGAAATGATCGTCACCACGGAAAAAGACGCCGTACGCATCCCGAAAATCGACCGTTGCGACGTGCCGATCTACTTTTTGCGCATCGAGATCGACATTTTGAGCGGACAGGAAAGTTTCGACCAGTGCATTTCAAGGATCTGCTTTATGTAGGAGGAGCAAAATGAGTATTCCCGACGCCGCCCTTTTCATCGAAAAATTCCGCGATTTCTACGGAGCCGATCCCGTCGCCGCCGCGCAGGCGCCCGGCCGTCTGGAAATCCTCGGCAACCATACCGATTACAACGAAGGATTCGTTCTTTCCTGCGCGGTGGAGCAGAATACCCGTATGGCGTTGCGTCCCGTTTCCGGCACGCGCTGCCGCCTCGTCGATTTCCGCGACGGCGCGAAAATGTATTTCGACCTCGCCGATCTCGAAGCGCCGCCCGACCGCAACGGGAGCCGTTACATCCAAGGGATGGTCCGTGAACTGGTCACACGCGGTTGCACGTCCGTTTCGGGCTTCGACGCCGCGATCGAAAGTTCCGTGCCGCTTTCCGCGGGGATGTCCAGTTCGGCGGCGCTGGAAGTCGCTTCCGGCTATGCGCTCGGCAAGGCATTCGGCGTTGAATTGCCGCTCGTCGAATGGGCGCG
>JAKSOG010000153.1 GCA_024405715.1 Victivallaceae bacterium
GCTCGGAGAATTCACCAAGGAAAAGGTGCGCGCGCTCGCGGACGAACTTGATCTTCCCGCCGCCCGCCGCCCCGACAGTCAGGACGTCTGCTTCAAAAATCCGGGCGAATGTTGCGGAGAAACCCTCCGCCGTCTGGCGAATATGCCGGTCAAGACCGGTTATTTCCTCTACCGCGGGAAAATCGTCGGGCATCATTCCGGGATCCACCGCTACACGATCGGACAGCGTTCGGGACTGGGCGTCGCGCTCGGCGTGCCGGCTTACATTCAAAGCATCGACGCGTACAGCGGCGACATCACGCTCGAAACCGATCCCCTCGCCACGACCGCGGAACGTTTTTTCCTCGACGACGCGGTGCTTCACGAAGCTTTGCCGGAGCGGGCGCAGATCCGGGTCCGTTACCGGAGCCGTCCCGTCCCCTGCTCTCTGACGCGGGAGGGGAACCGCATCGCCGTCACGCCCGAAGAAACGCTTTTTGCGGTCGCACCGGGGCAGTCCGGGGTCTTGTATGCCGGAAATCTTCTGCTGGGAGGGGGCGTCATTTCGCTCGTCTGACACAATGCTTTTCAAAGTCCTGCTCATAGGAAAGATCCGCGACAAACTTGTCGCCGAACGCATCGAAGAATACCGCCGCCGCCTCGGCGCTTACGGCAAACTGGAAGTCGTTTCCCTCCCCGACGGGACCGTCGAAAGCGAAGGACGGGCGATCTGTCGCGAACTCGACCGCGACCGTAACGCCGAAATCTACGTTTTGAGCGAAGAAGGAGCGGAATTCACGTCGCGGCATCTCGGAAAAACTTTCGCGTCGCTCGACCGCAAAGCGGTCTTCGTCATCGGCGGCCCTTTCGGACTGGCGCCCCAAGTCAAAGAACGCGCGACCGTGCTTTGGTCGCTTTCCCGGCTGACCTTTCCGCACGAGATCGCGGCGTTGCTGCTTTTCGAGCAACTCTACCGCGCCGAAAATCTCGCGCACGGCGGCGGTTATCATCATTAAACGGAGAAAGGATTTTTTCATATGCCGTTGCGCGACCAACGCCGTTGCCGCATATCGGAAGCGGCGGGCAAATACTACGAAAACGATGCGATCGTGTTGCGCCGCCAACTAGGCGTCATCGAAAAAAAACTCGGCGGCGAAACGCTTCCCGGCATTCTCCACGGTGCCGTCGTACCGCACGGCGCGTATCCCTTTTCTTTGGAATTGGCGATGCGCACATTGCTTCCCGCCGGACGAAGCGGCATCCGGCAAGTCGTATTGCTCGGACCTTCGCACCGGTTGCGCGTACGGGGGATCGCCGTACCGGATTTCGACGTCTGGCGGACGCCTTTCGGCGAGATGCCGGAATACTCTTCCGGCAGAGAACTTCTGCTGGATATGCACGAAAAACTCATCGTGCGCGATCTCGCGCCCCACGCCGGAGAGCATACACTTGAAGTGGAACTGCCGATCCTGCACTACCTTTTGGGCGCCGTCCCCGTATTGCCACTCATCGTCGGTCAAATGACGACCGGCGAACTGCTTGCCGCCGGGACTTTGCTGGCGGAACTCGACCGTCCCGGGACGCTCTGGGTCGTCAGCAGCGATTTCACCCATTACGGAGAGTGCTTCCGCTATACGCCCTTCGGCATCCCCTGCGATCCGGAAAAACTTGCGGCGCTCGATCTCGGAGCCGCCGAACTCATCGCCGCGCGCGATCTGCACGGATTCATCGCCTACCTCGGACGCACCGGCGCGACCGTCTGCGGGGCGTTCGCCGTCGCGCTCTATCTGGCGATGCTCGCCGCCTACGACAGTAGCGTCGAAGGGAAAGTCGTCGGACGTTGCGACACGGGAAGCGTTACCGGAGATTATTCAAAAATCGTCGACTACGTCGGCATCCGCTTCATCGAAAAAAACGTCTGAAAAAACACGGACGTTTCCGGCGCAAAAGAAATTTGCAAAAGCCGCGGAGCAATGGTATTTTATGGCTTCGCGTGTCCGAAAACGTTTTTTTACATTATATTATTTATATAGAGAGGTGGCGTCTTATGAGTTTTTCCTGCGGCTTCGTCGGATTGCCCAACGTCGGCAAATCGACGCTTTTCAATGCGTTGAGCAAAGGCGGCGCGGAAGCGGCGAATTTTCCCTTCTGCACGATCGAACCCAATACGGGCATCGCGTCGGTCCCCGACGAACGGCTCGAAGTTCTGGCGAAACTGGAAAATTCCGGACGTATCGTGCCTTCGACGCTGAAGTTCATCGACATCGCGGGACTGGTGCGCGGAGCCAGTCAGGGTCAGGGGCTGGGCAACCAGTTTCTCGGGCACATCCGTACGGTCGACGCGGTGGCGCACGTCGTGCGGCTCTTTTCCGACGGCGATGTCGTCCACGTCGACGGCCGGCTCGACCCGGTGAACGACCTTGAAACGATTTTCACCGAATTGATGCTCGCCGACCTCGAAGTAATGGAAAAACGCCGCGACCGCGCCCACAAAATGGCGCGCACGCTCGACGCCGACGCCAAATTCGAGTACGATCTGGTCTGCGATTTCCACAAACAGCTTTCCGAAGGCAAAATTCCGCTCTACGACAAGGAGGACGAACGCACCGTCGCGCTGGTCGAAAGTTTCGGTCTTCTGACCGTCAAACCGAGTTTCATCTGCGCCAACATCAGCGACGACCAGCTCTCCGGTTTCGGCGGAGACGACGCCTCCAAACGGCTCCTCGACTACGCCGCCGCGCACCGCCTCGAAGTCGTGCCCGTCTGCGCGAAACTGGAGGACGAACTCGGCAAAATGGACCCCGAAGAAGCCAAACTTTTTATGGCGGATTTCGGCATCTCGTCGTCGGGGCTGGACAAAGTCGTCAAAACAGGTTACCGCTTGCTTGATTACCTCACGTTTTTCACCGCCGGTGAAATGGAAAGCCGCGCCTGGACCGTCGTCCGGGGCGCCACCGCTCCGGAAGCGGCGGGCAAAATCCACACCGATATGTGCCGCGGCTTCATCCGGATGGAAACCGTTTCCTATCAGGATATGGTCGATTGCGGCGGATGGGTCAAAGCGCAGCAGGCGGGCAAACTGCGCATCGAGGGCAAAGATTACATTATGCAGGA
>JAKSOG010000154.1 GCA_024405715.1 Victivallaceae bacterium
GGCGACAATCACGTTGGCAACGTGATGCTCTACCAACTGAGCTACACTCGCTTGATGAAGTCCTATAATATAGTACGCATATACGGATTTGTCAAGCGAAAAAAGAAAAAACCATGAAGACGGGAGAATGCGGGGACGACATATCGGCGCAACGGGGAAGCGTGAAAAGGACGTCCGGGGTGGGCGTCGGGGCGGAAATCCCCCGCTTTTTCTTTTCTGAAAAAAAATGGAGCGGGTGACCGGAGTCGAACCGGCGTCGCCAGCTTGGGAAGCTGGAGCATAACCGTTTTGCTACACCCGCTTGGAATGAACACGAATAGAATATAGCGCAAAAGGGGAAAAAATGCAAGCGGTCGCCAAGAAAAGGATCAATGGAGCGATCGTGAGATGCGGATGATTTCCTGATAATGGCGGATCAATGCGTCGGTCTGTTCGATTTCCGCAGGATCGGAAAGGAGGGGGCGCGCTTCTTTCGCGGCCTGCAAGGCGAGGTCGGGCGCACCGCAGAAAGCGAGGATACGGCCGTAGAGGAGGCGGGCGCGGGCGCGTTCGGCGTCGTCGGGATATTTTTGGACGGAAACGAGGGCTTTGCCGAGGTGGAGCAACGCTTCGGGAGAGATTTCACCGGGGCGCTGGGTCCATTCGATTTGGATCAGGCGGCGGAGCGAGTCGGGGTTTTCTCCTCCGTGCCGGATCGCGAAATCGACGGCGGGCAGGATCTCCCCGTGCGCGTGATGGGCGTGGAGGAAACGGAGCCGGCATTCGTGAAGCGCGAAGTTTCCGGGATATGCGAGGAGCGTGTCTTCGATTTTCTTTTTTGCGAGTTCGGGTTGCTGAAGGCGTTGTTCGAGGAGACCTGCCGCGAGGACGACGAGATCGACGTTTTCGGGTTGATACTGTAATTCTTTTTCGGTGAGTTTCAGCGCGAGCGCGTAATCTTTTTTCTGCATGGCGTCGGTGAGTTCGCGGGTGAAGCGGTCGAAGCGGATCGCGCGGTCGAGGTCGAATTTTTTGTCGATGATCTCGGCGAGCGGGGAATCCGTTTGCGCGGCGGGACCTCTCCAAACGAGACGGCCGTCGGCGTCGATGACTGCGCAGAAAGGAACGGTGTCGGTTCCGCGCAAGTAGGCATTGAGATTTTTCAGTTGCGTATCGGAAAGGACGGGAAAATCCATTTCCTTGAGCCGGAAAAAGGATTTGATTTTTGCTTCGTCGTCGCACCCGACGGCGACGATTTGCACATCCTTGCCGAATTTTTTCTGCAAAGAAAGCATCCGGTCGATGTCTTTGTTGCCGGCGTAGCTGATCGTCCAGAAAAAGAGGACACTCGGACGATCGTTTTTTCCGGCGACGGAAACGGGACCATTCTGGATCCAGACACATTCGGAAAGATTTTCGACGCGGTCGCCGATGGCGTAGGGATCCGCGGCGAGGACGGCGCCGAAAAGAGCGGTGAATGCAAAAATCAAACGTCTCATTTGGCGGCGGCGGGTTTGCGGCGGATCCGGATGGCGCCGTCGCGGTCGGCGAGGACGGGCCGTTTCATCGCGGAATAGACCAGAAGCGAAGTCATTTTTTCGAGCGACATCCCGGCGGCGCGTGCGGCTTTGGGCACAAGACTGGTCGCGGTGCATCCGGGAAGGGAATTGCCTTCGAGGACCATCGGGACGTTGTCTTTGGAAATGATGAAATCGACGCGCAGCAGATCGCGGCATCCGGCGGCGTGATAGAAAAGCGTCGCCAGTTTTTTCGCCCGTTCGATTTCCGGTTCTTTAAGGGAAACGGGCGGGCAGAAATATTGCGTGTGTCCGTCTTTGTAGATGTATTTTGCGTCGTAGTCGTAGAAGCCGTGCGGACTGCGGATCTCGATGGCGTCGAGCGCCTTGCCGAAAAGGACGGGAATGGTGATCTCGACGCCTTCGATGAATTCTTCGACGAGCAATTCGTCGGCAAGTTCAAATTCTTTGCGGACGGCGGCTTCCCATTCGTCGGCGGAATTGATCTTGACGATGCCGACGGTCGATCCTTCGCGCGGGACTTTGACGACGACGGGGTAGTGCAGACTGCCGGGGGAACTCATTCCGCTGCGGGTGATGATGCACCACTTGGCGGTGGGGATGCCGAGGCGGTCGAGCAGCCGCTTGGTGGCGATTTTGTCCATCACAAGTTCGCTGGCGGCGGAACCGGAACAACAGAAACGCAGTTTTTCGCGTTCCAGTTTCGCCTGAAGTTCTCCGCCTTCGCCGAAGCCGCCGTGAAGGACGGGGTAAACCGCGTCGGCTTTGCGCATGGAGCGGGTGACGGTACACCGTTTGAGGTCGGTCAATTCCACCTCGAATCCGGCGTTGTGCAACGCCGTGGCGACCGCTTTGCCGCTGTTGAGCGAAACGCTCCGTTCGCTGGTGTTGCCGCCGCAAAGGACGTTGACCCGCGGAGCGGGGGGCGAAGAAGCGAGCCGGCGCGCGAGATCGCCGTTGAGCATTTTGTTCTCGAAGGTAAGGAAATAGCCGAATTTTTCGGCGACGGCGTGCCGCAAAAGGCAGCAGAGCGTGCCGAAATCCGCTTCGGTCGCTTCGCCGACGTTGATGAGAAAATTGGCGTGTTTGTCGCTGACGACGACATCGCCGATACGGCAGTTTTTCAATCCGCACTCGTCGATGAGTTTCCCGGCGGGATCGAGATCGGAAATATTGCGGAAAACGCATCCGGCGGTACGTCCCGCCGGCTCGTGTTCCTTGCGGCGCGCAAGTTCTCCGGCAATGATCTTGCTTTCCGCTTCGGGCGAAGAAGGTGTCAATTCAAATTCGACCTGCGTGACGATCACGCGTTCCGGGATCGTCGCTTCGCGATAGCGCCATTCGATGGATTTTCCGTCGGCGCGGTAGGGGGTGCCGTCGGGGAAAATCCCGTCGACGCGCCGGACGAAACCGCCGATCTCCAGCGATGCACTGCCCGCATTCATTTTGATCGCGCCGCCCCCCGTGCCGGGAATACCGCCAAGGAC
>JAKSOG010000155.1 GCA_024405715.1 Victivallaceae bacterium
CGGCGGCAAAAAGCCGGCGGGAAAAAATCCTGCCCGCCGCCGCGGAAGCGGCGATTTCCCCCGAAAAAAAAGTTTACCGCGCCGTACTTGACGGCAACGCCGAAGCCATCGGCGCGGCGGTGGCGCAGGCGCTCGAAGCCAAGATCCAGCCGATGCACCTTTTGGAAAATGTCCTGATCCCGGCGATCAACGAAGTCGGCGAAAAATATGAGAAAAAAGAATATTTTCTGCCTCAACTGATTTCCGGAGCGGAAGCGATGCAGACCGCGGCGAAACTGCTGGAACCTCTGCTGACGGACACCGCCGCGAAACCGAACCGGACGCGCATTCTTTTCGCCACCGTCAGGGGCGACATTCACGACATCGGCAAAAACATCGTCATCGTGATGCTGAAAAATTACGGGTTCGACGTACTTGATCTCGGCAAGGACGTACCGCCGGAAGTCATCATTGATACCGCCGTGCGCGAAAAGATCAAAATCATCGCGCTTTCGGCTTTGATGACGACGACGATGAAATCCATGCGCGAAACCGTGGAACTGGCGAAAAAGCGACATCTCGAAGATTTGCACTTCAGCGTCGGCGGCGCGGTCGTGGAGGGGACCTTCGCGCGGGAAATCGGAGCGCACTACGCCGCCGATCCGATGGCGACGATCCGGGCGGCGCGGGAAATCACGGCGCTTCAATAGCCGCGGCAGACCTCGATCGCCGTATCGACGCGCCCGAGCGGAGCGCTGGTGGCGACGCCGCGCACGTCGGCGCGGATCTCATCGAGGATGAACCGGGCGATCCGGATCCCTTCGGCGCGCTGGCTTTCCTTGTCGGGACACTTTTCCATCGCGCGCATGATCCAGTCGGGCACGACGACGCCGGGGACTTCGTTTTTCATAAAGACGGCGTTGCGGTAACTGGCGAACGGCCATACTCCCGCGATCACGGGAATGCCGAAATGCGCGATCTTTTTCAAAAACTTTTTCAGCGTTTCGGGGTCGAATACCGGCTGGGTGACGATGAAATCGGCGCCGGACTCGATTTTTTCCGCCAGACGGCGGTATTCCCGCTCCGGGTCGATCGCGTTGGGATCGGCGCCGACGCCGATGACGATTTCCGTTTTGACGCCGTCGCCGAGCGCTTCGCCGCCGATGTCGATACCGCGGTTGAGGCGTTCCTGCAGTTTGACCATCCCGATCGAATCGACGTCGAAAACGCCGGAACTGAAAGGATAATGACCGAGTTTCGGCGGGTCGCCGGTGATGAAAAGAATATTCCGCAGATTTTTCGCCATACATCCGAGGATCATCGACTGCAAACTGATGAGGTTCCGGTCGCGGGAACAACAATGGACGACGGTTTCGATGCCCGCCTTTTCCTGGATCTCGATCCCGGTGATGATCTGCGACATCCGGCAACTGGCGCGCGGTCCGTCGGGCAGATTGACGGCGTCGAAACCCGCTTCGCGCACTTTGACCGCCTTGGCGACCGTATCGGCAAGGTCGAAGCCGCGCGGAGGATTCATTTCGACGAGTTTGAGCCATTTTCCGGAAGCGAGTTTTTCCCCGAAAGGACTGCGGCGCGCCACGGGTGTCGCGTCAAGCGGAGCGGCCGCGCGGACTTCAACGTCGAAAACCGCCGCGCGTTCGGTTTTGAGCAGAGGTTTGAGCGACCGGGCGAGATCGGCGATATGTTCGGGACCGATGCCGCAACAGCCGCCGAGCGCGCGTGCGCCGAGCGTCGCATAACGCATCGCATACGTGGTGAAATATTCCGGCGTCGTCATCGGCATAAAACGGTTGTCCACCCGTCGCGGAGCGCCCGCCCCCGGCTGAACGACCACCGGCAACGCGATCTTTTTGACAAGTTTCGTCAACGCATCCAGCGTCGCTTCGGGACCGCCGCCGCAGTTAAAGCCGAAAGCCGCCGGAGGATTTTCCGCGCGCGCCAGACGCGCGAGTACATCTTCAAGCGAAGCGCCGTCGCCGAGCGTGCCGTCGGCAGAAAAAACGAAACTCGGCATCCAGGCGGCGGAATAAGCATCCGATCCGGAAACGACGACATCCAGATCGGAAAGCGTTTCCAGCGACTCGAAAATGAGAAAATCGACTTTGCCTTTCAACAGCACCGCGACCTCGTCGCGCAGCGCCGCTTCCGCCGATGCGGCGGGAATTTTTCCGAATGGTCCGATGCTTCCCGCGACGAGAACGCCGTTTCCGCCGGAGGCGACCTTGCGGGCGAGCGCGGCGGCCGCCGCGTTGATCGCTTCCATACGGTCGGAAAGACCGAAGGAAGAAAGTTTCACTGCGGAAGCGTTGTAGGTGTTGGTCGTAAGCACGTCGCATCCGGCGTCGAGATACGCCTGATGGATCGCTTCGACCGTGCGCGGCGCCGTCAGCGACAGCGCATCGTAGGAAGTGTTGACGAAAAAATTGCGACGGTAGAGTTCCGAACCGAAACCTCCGTCGAAAATCAAAATCCGTTCCCGCAACAGCGCCTGAAATTCTTCACGTTTCATCTTTCGGGTCCTTTTGACGTTTTCATAAAAAAATAATATGCCACGCCTGCGCGAAAATGCAAATCGAAAAACGATTTATCCGCGCCGGGAAAAGCGGAAATCCCGCCCCGGAACAACTTCGGCGCGGCATCGGTACAAGGCGCCGAGTTTTTCCGGAACCAGGACTTCGGACGGAGCACCGCGGTCGAAAAGCCCGCCGCCGCCGAGAAGCCACGCCTCGTCGGCGAAACGCGCCGCCAGCGCGAGATCGTGCGAGATCGTCAATACGCCGCGCACGGCGGATTCTTCACGCAGGATCTCCGCGACGAGCTGGGAAAAAACGGGATCCTGGGCGCTCGTCGGTTCGTCGAGCAGCAGGAAATCGCCTTCGAGCGCCAGCGCCGCCGCCAGTTCCAGCCGCTGAAATTCGCCGCCCGAAAGAGTATTGGCGAAACGGTCGCGTTTGTCGTACAATCCGACTTTGACGAGCGCGCGGTCGACGGCG
>JAKSOG010000156.1 GCA_024405715.1 Victivallaceae bacterium
AAGTCGTTTCGGCTTCGGAGAATTTTTCCACGGTGAGCGTCGCGCCTGCCGCCATCGCGTGGCCGCCGCCGGAAAATTTCCGTGCGATGTCGATGACGGGGACCCGGCGGTCTTTGCTGCGCATCGACAACTTGAAGCAGGTCCCTTTTTTGCTGACCAGTACGGCGACGACCGCCGTGTCGATCCCGCGCAGAATGTCGATCAGCCCTTCGTCTTCGCGCAAGTCGAAAGCGTATTTTTCAAGCATTGCGTCGTCGATGTAGGCGTAGACGAGCCGTCCGGAACAGGCGAATTTGAGTTTTTCCTGCACCAGATCCGCTTCCAGATAGAGTTGGTTGAGCGGTTTGCTGAAAAAAAGCGTGTTGACGATCTTTTCCAGTTCGGCTCCGGCATCAAGCAGTTGCGCCGCCGTGCGCATCGCATTCCCCGACGTGTTGGAAAATTTGAAACAACCGGTGTCGGTCATCATTCCCATCAGAAAGAAACTTGCCGTTTCGGGGTCGAGCCGGGGCGTCGATATCATCGCGATGCGCGCGGCGATCTCGCAGGTGCTCGACGCCGAAGCGTCGACGAGCGAAAACGCCGCCGGGATCGAATTTCCGGAGTGATGATCGGCGTTGAGGAAATTGTCCCCCGCGAACGCATCGACGTTTTCGCAATAGGCGAGCCGTTCGACATTGGCGCAGTCGAGCGACAGTACGACGTCGTAATCGGCGGCGCGTTTCCTGTCCTCCGCCGTCCGGTAATCCCGGATGATCGAACGGTAACGGTCGGGTGGGGGCGCCATCAGAAAGACGTCGGCGTCGATCCCTTTCCGGCGCAGAAAAGAACACATCCCGAACGTCGAACCGAGAGCGTCGCCGTCGGGGCGTTCATGCGTGATGAGCAATACACTGCGCGCCGTCAGAAGTTTTTCCGACAGTCCGGCGAAGGAAATGTCAGCCACGGTGCGGATCCTCTTCTTTTTCCAGCAGGGCGAGTACCCGGTCGCCGGCGGCGATGCGGCGGTCGACTTTGAAAAGCAGTACGGGCGTATGTTTGAATCCGAGCCGGACCGCCAATCCGTGCTGCCAGGAAACGCGGCGCGTTTCGATCTCGTGCAACGTTTCTTCTCTGTCGGACGCTTTCCCGCCGAGAAAACTGAGCATGATCGTCGCGTTGCGCAGATCGGTCGACGCTTTGACTTCCGTCACCGAAACGAGGACTCCCGCGGGGAAAAATCCCCCCGTCGTCAGCAGATTCGCCATTTCCCGCTTGATCAATTCGTTGACGCGGGTCATCCGGTCGACTTTTTTCGGCATCGCCAGAGTGTCGCCTTTTTCAATTCGATTTCATAGAGTTCGATCTCGTCGCCTTCGAGGAAATCGACGAAATTGTCCAGCTTGATGCCGCATTCCATACCCGCTTTGACTTCCCGGACATCGTCCCGGAAGTGGCGCAGACTTGCGACTTCGCCGTTGTAGATCAATTCCTTGTCGCGCCGTACGCGCGCTTTGGCGCCGATGCGCACGATCCCCGATTCGACTTTGCAACCGCAGATCTTCGGGCCCTTGCTCAACTCGAAAATCTGCAAAATCCGGGCGGTGCCGAGCGATTTTTCCCGTTTTTCCGGTTCCAGTTTGCCGGCGAGCGCGTCGGTGATGTCTTCGAGCAATTCGTAAATGATGCTGTACAAACGGTATTCGACCTTGCGCTTTTTCAGGTAATCGTTGACGCCGGGGTTGACGCGGACGTGAAATCCGACAATCAATGCATTGGTTGCCGCCGCGCGGTCGACGTCGCTTTCGCTGATCGGTCCGACGGAATTGAAAACGACTTCCGCGCGGATCTTTTCCGAGGGCAACTGCGCCAGACTCTGGGCGATCGCTTCGCCTGAACCGCGCACGTCGGATTTGATGATGATGTTGAGGGTGTTCACCCCTTCGGCGTTGAGTTTGGAAAAGAGGTCTTCGGCGCTGGCGACGCGATTCGTCGCCAGGACTTTGTCGCGCTTTTCCGCCAGCCGTTGCGCCGCGATGTTGCGGGCGTCCTTTTCATTGTCGCAGAATTCCAGATGGTCGCCCGCTTCGGGAACTCCGGAAAGACCGACGACTTTGACGGGGATGCTCGGTCCCGCCGATTTGAGCCGTTCGCCTTTGTCGGATATGAGCATCCGCACTTTGCCGTAATGTTCGCCGCAAAGCACGACGTCGCCGACGTGCAACGTCCCGTCCTGAATGAGTATGCTCGCCGTCGGGCCGAGTCCCTGTTCCAGTTGCGCTTCGATGACCGAGCCGGAAGCGGGACGTTTCGGATTGGCTTTGAGTTCGAGCATTTCCGCTTCGATTTGAATGCGTTCGAGCAGATCATCCAACCCTTTGCCGGTTTTGGCGGAAACGCGGATCGTGCCGACTTCGCCGCCCCAGTCTTCACTGGTGAGGCCGTTCTGTTGCATATGCAGCAAAACTTTGTCGGGATCGGCGTCGGGCAGATCCATTTTGTTCATCGCGACGATGATCGGAACTTTGGCGGCTTTGGCGTGATTGAGCGCTTCGATCGTCTGCGGCTTGAATCCCTCGGTCGCCGAAACGACCAATACGACGATGTCCGTGACGTTGGCGCCGCGCGAACGCATGCTGGAAAACGCCGCGTGTCCGGGCGTGTCGATGAACGTGATCGTTTTGTCCTTGAAACGGATCGTAGATGCGCCGATATGCTGGGTGATCGCGCCCGCTTCGCCGTCGGTAACGTGCGTATGGCGCACCGCGTCCTGCAACGAGGTCTTGCCGTGGTCGACGTGGCCCATAAAAGTTACCACGGGCGGGCGTTCGGCGAGATCTTTCGGATCGTCGTCGAAACTTTTCTTTTCCGCCGGACGTGCGCTGTTTTCCTTGTTGCCGAAAACGACTTCGACGCCGTATCCGGCGCAGAGTTTTTTGACGTTCGCGTCGGAAACCG
>JAKSOG010000157.1 GCA_024405715.1 Victivallaceae bacterium
AGGTCCTTATCGTTGACGACATTTCTCCCGCCGAAAACCTTTCCGGCGATGACTTCGCGCCAGAAACGCTGTCCGAGGAGCGTCTGACTTGACTTCCACGCGGAGAAAGGTTTCAAAGCGGTCGATCTCTGTATACTGTTTTGATTGTGGACGGCGGCGGATTGCTGCATACTTTCCGTGGCCATCTCCCAGCGCAAAAGCGCGTGCTTTTTCGCTTCCGCTTCGGGGAATCCCTGGTCGATCATCCGCTGGTAGTGGTAGCGGTAAAGTGCGGCGCCGCAAATGACGCACGGCAGCGCGTCGCCGATCCGGGTGAAAATGCCGCCCCAGTCTTTCAGGCACTCGATCGACTGGCTTGTTGCGGCGAGGATGGAAGCGGGGATCGCAAGTTTTTTTGACAACCCGGTGAACATCCGGCTCTGCGTGACGAACTGATTTTTTCCGTCAAAGACGATCGCGGCGTGCGCGTCGGGCCCGCCAAAAAAGCGGTTTTTAAGATAATCGCTCTGCAACAATGCACCGAACATTTCGCGCGGATGCCGCCATACGGCGAAAACATTGTAGGTGAAATCGGCGACCGGCATATCGTTCGCGAAGGCGAAGCCGGACATCGTCTGCTTGATCCCGGAAAGAAGATTGAACATCATCTTTACCGCGACGGCGTTGCCGTACAACGCCTGATATACGGCGTGATACTCCGCATTGGCGTTGCCGCCGTTGACGGTATCGACGATGGCGTTGCGTAAATTCTTGAAAAATCCGGTTCCGAAAGTCTGATCGCACGCCTTTTTGATTTCCGGATTGAGAAACGCGCCGCGCAATTCGCGCGCGACCTCGGCGAAGGCGAGATAATGGCGCGTCCGGCGGACGGCGTTTTCAAAAATGACGAGCGCGTCGCCGACTTTCGGCTCCAAGAGGTGGGCGTTACGGACTTTGAGACTGCCCGGGGCGAGACGCGACGGCGCCTTTTTGGCGGTGTCGGGATCATCGAGCGCAGGGGCGACTTTGGCGCCGGAAACGCTGCGCGACTCGTAGACCATCGGAAAATAATTTTCCACCTGATCGATCCCGGCGAAAAAGAGTTTTTTCTGGATCTCGTTCAACTTTTCGCCCTGCGTTTCAAGGAAATCCACCATCGCGTCGCCGAGCGCTTTCATTTCGGGAAGCAACGCCTTGTCGATCGCCTTGAAACTCTCCTCGGTGAAGCCGTTGAAATACAGCTTGTACCGCACGTCGCGCTGCTGAGCGGCAAGATAAAGATCGAGCATTTCAAGTTGCGTCATATTCTGCATCTCATAGGACGTCTTGAATTTGACGGAGGGGATCGTCAAAGTCGGCTCGACTTTATCGGCTTTGGCATTCTCTTGGATCTCCTTTTCAACGGCGCCGGAAACTGTCTCCGTGACCTTGTCCTCCTCCTGCGGCCGGAAACTGCGTTCGATCTTCATCTCGCCCGCCTTGATCTTGTCGCGCAAAAGTTCCATCTGAAACTCATTGTAGGGGACACCTTCGCCGCGGTCGTATTTGGCAAGGAGTTCTTTTGCTTCGGGAAGCGTCACTTCCTCATAGGTCAATTCCCGTGTCGAAGCGTCGAAACGGTGGATTCCGGTATGCTCGACGCGCTCGCGGTATTTCTGCAACTTCGCGGCGCGGCCGACGGAAGTCTTCGCGCCCAAAACGCGGTTGAGGAGATCGTCGCGGAAGTCGGCGAACTCGCGACCGGAAGTCGCTTCCTCGACGGCGGAAGTGTGGACGCGCTGAAAAACCTTCCCGACGGTATTTTCGAGCCAGTCTCCTTTTTCGCCGTTGGTCGAGAGCAAATAAAGGAAGTCTTCCAGTTTCAAAAGCCCGTAAGCGTAATTGGCGACGCGCGGCGGCGTCTCACGGGCGGCGGTGCTGGCGTCCCACGCCGCCTGCGCCGTCTTGACGCCTTTTCCGGAGGTGATGCGGTCGATGACGAAATCGCGGATCGCCTGATCCCCGGCGCGCCGCTTGGCGATTTTGTCAAGCAATTTCAAGCGTCCCGTCCTGGCATATTTGTTGAGATCGACCAACGCCGTCTTGATGGCGTCGGGATCCTTGCTTTCGAGGTCGCCGAATTCTTCCAGCAGCGCAAGTTTTTTCTCCGCGTTCAAAGTGTCGTCCAAAACGCCTTCGCCCTCGGTGCGGTCGGGCAGATCGTCCAGTGCTTCTGTAAGCCGGACTTTTTCGGCGTTGACTTCGGCGACGGACATCGACCGGATCTTGCCGATCTCGTCGAGAATTTTCTGATATTCCTCCGTCCGGGTGCCGACCAATTTCCGGCTCTGATCGACGGTGAGATGCAATTGCTTCAACCGGTTGTCGAAACGGCCGACGAGATTTTTCGCGCGGCCGATGCGTCCAGCTTCCGTGATCTCGTCGATCAACTTGTCGAGCGCGGCTTCGCGCTTGTCGGCGGGCAGTTTTCCCGCGGCGATGATTTTGGCGAGATACTTTGCGCGCATTTCCTGCGGCATCGCGGAAAAGACGAGATCGCGCGCTTTTTGTTCCATTTCGCCGTTGCCGGCAAGAAACTTTTCGCGGAACTCCTTATATTTTTCCCGATACTCGGCGCGTATTTCGTCGCGGGCGGCAAGATACGCTTCGGCAAAAGCGGCGGTACTTGTATTTTCGCTGTCGTTTTCTCGCCGGATCGCGGCGTTGATGGCGGCGATCTCGCCCTGGCTGATCTCGCCGTCAAGTTTTTTGCCGAAAACACGGGCGTAAAGCATCCGCGCGAGCCGCCTGTCGGCGTCCAACTGCTCTTTGGTAACTTCCGTCTTGCTTTCCAAAACTCTATCGACTTCGCCGTCGAGAAATTCAACGTATTCCTTTTCTGCATCCTCTTTGAGTTGCCGCGCCTCGGCTTTTTCGTC
>JAKSOG010000158.1 GCA_024405715.1 Victivallaceae bacterium
ACGGACATTAGACGGACAAAAACGGACAGCGTCCACATTTTGTGGCTTGACGGCGGCGGTCGTCGTGCAAGACGCCGGTCATATCTCATTTGCAACCAACCCCGACGGGGGGACGAGATTGTCCGTTTTTCGCCGCGAAGGCGGCGAAATGTCCGTTTGAGTCCGTTTGAGTCCGTTTTTGTCCGTCAGGGGATGTCAGTCGTACTACTCGATCGTCTGATCGGGCAACATGGTCAGCCGCGCGGATGGAATTTGCGGTGGATGAGCTTCAGTCTGCTTTTGTCCACATGCGTGTAGATCTCGGTCGTCGCGATGTTCGCGTGTCCGAGCATTTCCTGGATCACCCGCAGATCCGCTCCGTGACTCAATAGATGACTCGCGAAACTGTGCCGCAACGTGTGCGGATGGATGTTTTTGTCGATCCCCGCCGTCTCCGCCGCCAGTTTCACCACCTGCCAGATGCGTTCGCGGTCGAGCGGTCTTCCGTTGCGCGAAAGAAAAAGTTTGGGGCAGGGCGGATGGTCTTTTTGCAGATCGCTTCGCGCCGAGTCGATATAACGGCGCAAAAGTTTCAGCGCCGGTTCCCCCGCCGGGACGATCCGCGTTTTCATCCCTTTGCCCGTCACCCGCAAAAGTTCGCTCTCGAAGTCGATCGCGTTGAGCGGCAGATTTGCCGCTTCCGAAACGCGCAACCCCGAACTGTAGAGCAATTCGAGGATCGCCCGGTTGCGGATTTCCAGCGGATCGCCCGAACGCGCCGAAAACGCATCAAGCAGACGATCGACTTCCTCTTCCGACAGAAAATCGGGCAGCATCCGCCACAATTTCGGCGAATCGACCAGCGCCGCGCAGTCGCCGGAAATTTTCCCTTCCTGCGCGAGAAAGCGGAAAAGCATTTTCAGCGAAATCAAATGACGCGCCGCCGTCGTGTTTTCCAGACTTCTTTCACGCAGGTCGTCGAGGTAGTCCAGGATCGTTCCGTAGGTTACCGCTCCGAAAGAATCCAATCCGCGCGCCGTGAAAAAATCCGCCGCATCTTCGACGTCGCGGCGGTATGCCGCAGTCGTGTTGGCGCTGACGTTGCGTTCCAGCGTGAGGTGTTCAACGAAAAAACCGATGTCGGAAGCGAAACTCATAACGCGCGGTCAGCGGATCTCCGTCCCCCGTTTCCCGTAACGGTGGCAGGCGATGAGATAATCCACCGCCTCCTGTGCCGAATCGACGAGTTTGACCAGTTCAATGTCCTGCGCGTCGATCATCTTTTTGCCGAGGACGTCCTTTTTGACCCAGTTGAAAAGCCCCTGCCAGTATTTTTTTCCGACGAAAATCACCGGGATCAGATTGATCTTCTGCGTCTGGATCATCGTCAGGACTTCGCTGATCTCGTCGAACGTGCCGAATCCGCCCGGATAAACGACCACCGCGGCGGAATATTTGAGGAAAATCACCTTGCGGATGAAAAAATACCGGAATGAAAGCGAGATCGACTGATAGGGATTGGGATGCTGTTCCTGCGGCAACCGGATGTTCAGACCGATCGTTTTGCCCCCCGCTTCAGACGCTCCGCGGCAGGCGGCTTCCATGATCCCCGGACCGCCGCCGGTGATGACGCCGTAGCCCGCGTCGGCGAGAAGTTTGCCCAGTTCCCGCGCGGAAAAGTAGTCGGAGGTATTTTCCTTCACGCGCGCCGAACCGAAAACCGATACCATCAGCCGGTCGAGATAGGCCATCTCGTCAAAGGAACTGACGATCTCCGAAAGGATGCGAAAGGCGCGCCACGCATCCATTTGCATAAAATCGGGGTTCGGACGGATTTTCCCGTCGGAAAAATCGAAAGAGTCGATCGCCATGATATTACTCCTTTGCCGTGATGGAATCCATGCACACCTGCGCCGCCTGACGGGAAGCGTCGCCGCTTGCCGACGCGAGCAGTTTCCGTATCCGCGCGAGATCCGCTTCGATTTCCGCGCGCCGTGCGCCGCCCGGAAGGATCGCTTCCACCTCGGGAACGATCCGGCTGGGCGCGAAACGCCATTGAAGAAGTTCCTTGTAGATCTCTTTGTCCGCGATGATGTTGGGCATTACGAAAAAACCGCGGTAAAGTTTGACGAGCACCGCCGCGATGAGCAGTGTGAAAAAATTGAGTTTGTATCCGACGACAAGCGGGATGCCCGAGATCGCCGCTTCGACCGTTACCGTGCCGCTGGCGGCAAGCCCCGTCCCCGCCTTGCGCAACCAATATCCCGTGTCGCCGCCCGCGAGCTCGCCGGGCGGCATTTCCGCGTGCCGGGCGGAAAACTTTTCCAGTTCGCGGCGGCAGAAATCCGCCACTTTTTGACGCGGCGCCGCCAGATGAAAGACCAGTTCCGGATGGCGCTTGGCGAGGATCACCACGCTTTGAAGCATCGGTTTGAGCAACCGGGTGAGTTCCGATTTGCGGCTCCCCGGCAAAAGCAGAAAGAGTTTCGGATCCCGGACGACGTCCGGCATCGCCGCGGCGCGTTCGTCGATGATGTCCAGAAGCGGATGACCGACGAACTTCGCCGGATAATCCGCCTTTTCGCGGTAGAAATCCGCCTCGAAGGGGAAAATCACCATGATCTCCGAACAGATTTTCGTCAGCACCGGCAACCGCTTTTTCCCCCATACCCATACCTGCGGCGAAACGTACCAGATCACTTTGATCCCCAGTTTATGCACCGCTTTGGCGAAACGCAGATTGAACCCCGGATAATCGATCAGTATGACCGCATCGGGGCGTTCTTCGGCCGCGAGCCGGATCATCCGGCGCAAAAGTTTTATGAATGTGGCAAGCATTTTCACGACTTCGAAAATGCCGACGACTCCGAGTTCCGTCGAATCGATTTTGACCGGGATCCCCGATGCGATCATCG
>JAKSOG010000159.1 GCA_024405715.1 Victivallaceae bacterium
CCGATCTCCCCGTCGATCCCGACGGACTCTACCTGCTCGCCGAAACCGTCGAAAAACCCGGCAATCTCGGCTCGATGCTCCGCAGCGCCGACGCCGTCAACGCCACCGGCTTCATCCTCTGCGAAAAAGCCACCGACGTCTATAATCCCAACGCCATCCGCGCCAGCACCGGCGCGCTTTTTTCGGTGCCGCTCGCCGTATGCTCCAATGAAGAGGCGATGGCGTGGCTCCGGAAAAACCATATTCTGATCCTTGCGGCGACGCCGCACGCGACGCATCGTTACACCGACGTCGATCTCCGCCGGGGCGTCGCCATCGCCGTCGGCGCCGAACAAACCGGACTTTCCGATTTCTGGATGTCCCGGGCGGATCTCCGGGTCGTCATCCCGATGCTCGGCAAGATCGACTCGCTCAACGTTTCGACCGCGACGACGGTATTGCTTTATGAAGCCGCGCGGCAGCGCGATTTCAAAAAATAAAAATTCACTTCCCTCAAAAATCAAAAATAAGGAGTTTTTATGAAAATGGTAACCACTCTCGCGGCGGCGGCGCTGGCGTTGTCGGCGTCCGGCGCGGATATGGCAAAAAAAATGAACTTCATCAGTATCGCGCCCTTCTTCCCGAACGATATGGAATACACGGTTCGGGAATCTCTCCATATGGCGCAGGCAAGCGGCGTTTACAAAAACGCTTATATGCTGACCATGCAACCGGACGGCGTCGACGTTATGGCGAAACCGAAACTCTGCGCCAAGGCGTTCGGCGAATTGCGATCGCGTCTGGACGGTTCCGGCATCGAATGCGGCATTCTGATCCAGAGCACGGTCGGTCACGGCTGGGCGGGCGCGGTGAAATGCGAACGGGACTGGGCGGAGATCATCAACATCAAAGGGATCACGCTCCACCGGCTTTGCATGCTCGATCCGAATTTCCGCAATTACATCCGCGAGATGATGAAAATGCTCGCGCGGGAAAAACCGGCGTTCTTCCTCGTGGACGACGACTTGCGCGCGATCAACAACAGCGACAACGGACCGGAGTGTTTCTGCGATCTGCATATGGCGGAATTCAACCGCCGTTCGCCGAAAAAATTCACCCGTGACGAGTTGATCGAAAAGATCAAAACCGGCGCCTGGGACGACCCCGCCGTCAAACTTTTTGAGGAGATCCGCCGCGAAACCGTACTCGGTTTCGCCAAACTCATCCGCGACGCCATCGACGAAGTCGATCCTTCGATCCCGTGCGGTTACTGCTCCGGCGGCGGAGAATATCTCCTTGCGGGCGACATTGCGCGCACGCTCGCCGGAAAAAACGAATCGTTTCTGCGTATCAACAACGCCGCCTATATGGAAATGTACGGACCGGGGAGAGCATTCTACAATATTATGTACCAGACCGCTTTCAAAGTGGCGGCAGCGGGAAAACTTGATTCCATCCTCGACGAAAGCGACATCTATCCGCACAGTTTGTGGAGCAAGTCGGCGATCAGCATGCACGGACACATCACGGGCGGCATTCTCAACGGCGTTTCAGGCGGAAAACTCTGGATCAGCGATTTGAACAATAAAGACGATCTGGACATCGCGCATCACCGCGAGATCGTGCGGAAAAACATCGGATTTTACAATACGCTTCTCGCGGAAGTCAAAGAAGTGAAATACATCGGTGTCAACGGAGTGTTGCGCGATCCCGCGTTTCACTTCCATCCCGGACACGCACTTCAACCGCTCCTCGACGAAAACTGGAATGCCTCCATCCTCGAACCGCTGGGGATTCCCTGCCGTTACGGCGCGATTGATGAAAACGGCATCAATGCACTGACGGGCGACACCGTCGATGCGTTGAGCGACGACGATCTCAAAAAAGTTTTGAGCGGCAAAGCGCTCGTGGACGGCAGCGCCGCGCTGAAACTTGCGGCGCGCGGTTTTGCGCCGTATCTCGGCGTTATGCCGCAGGCGAAACCCTTCAGCACCAACGGGGAATATCCGCGCGGCGGATCGCTCCGCTGTCCTTTGCAGAGTACCGGATGCCCCTTCCTCGCCGATCCCGATCCGAAAGCCGAGATTTTGAGCGAAGTACGCGTGCCGCCTTACCGTTACGCGCCGACGACCGATTTCGTCATGCCGGGCGCGGTCTACTTTGAAAACGCATCGGGCAGCAAAGTTATCACGACGGCGTTGAGCGTCCGGAGCGTGCCGACGGAACTCATCGGTCATGCGCGCAAATTCTGGGCGGTCGAACTGGTGAAAAAACTTGATCCCGCGGCGTTGCCGCTGTATGCGAAAGCGCTGCAGAACGTCTATTTCCGTTGCGGCGAACGCCCCGACGGAAGTCTGCTTGCGGCGTTTTACAACCTTTCCTACGACGCACTTGATACGATCGATCTTTTTACCGCCGGGACCGTCAAACAGGTCGAACTTCTGCAAGGCGACGGCTCCTGGAAAATCGTCGATTTCACGCAACAGAACGATACGCTCCGCATCCAAAAAAGCGTCGCCTGTCAGGAATTCGTCGTGATGAAGATCAAAAAGTAAAGTTCCGGAAGCAAGGGGGCTGGTTTCGCTCCCCTGCTTCCCGTCAACCCCGCATAAGGCGGGATTTTGTGCCCGCAGCGTCTGTCGCAGTACGATCACCACCCCTGACGGACTCAGACGGACAAAACGGACAACCTCGCCCGCATTTGTGGTTTGGGCAATGAGATATGACTGACGTTTG
>JAKSOG010000016.1 GCA_024405715.1 Victivallaceae bacterium
CTGACTTTCGGACTGTTTAAAGCCGTATTCTACTGCGGCGCGGCGGGAAAGCCGGGCGATGTTGAATTGCCGGTTCTCGGAGCGTTCCGCGAGCATGGCTTGCGCGCGGGCTCTGCCTTGTGGACTCAGCCCTTCGAGCAATTCTTTTTTGCGTTCGGCATAAGACTCTTCGATCAGGCGGCTGTCCTCGCCGAATTGGGTATACCGTTCCGGTGCGTTTTCTGCTTGAAGCGTAATTTCGTGATCGATGCGTGTCTGCATCAATTCCAGTTCGGCGATTTTTTCCTTGTCGGCTTCGGCGGCGAGATCGGCGCCCCACTGGGCGACAGCGCCGGTGAGCCGGACGGCGGCGGATCCGAGTTCCTGTAATCCGCGGGCAAAATTTCCGGTGGCTTCGCCGGTGTCGTACATTTGCTGCGCCCGTGCTTCGGGCAGATTTTCTGCGGCGACGCGGATCTGCGCGTTTTCGATCATCGGTATTTTCGGCATATTATTGGTCCCCTTATTTACCGCCGCCCCACCAGCCGAAAGATTTTCCCATGCTGGCGAAACCGCTGGTGACGCCGACGGCGAAATTGCTTGCGGCGGAAATATCGCCGAATAATGCGGCGGCGACTTTTAGTCCGCGTGTCCGGGCGACGGCGTCGGCATTGGCGTCGGCGATCGAGGCATTGTATCGGTTCATGATGGCGGCGGCGCGCTGCTGGTTGCTCTGCAAACGGTTCTGCCGGCGCTGTTCGAGCGTCGATAGCTCCGCGCGGGTGGCGAATTCTCCGGCCATATACAGCGGAGATCCGGTCGTAGTGAGTACTCCGCTTTTGGCCTGATAAACGGTCATGGCTCCGCGTTCCTCGTCGATATCCTTGCGCGTCAATTCGTCCTGACGGTTGGATTGTTCGTCAACGTATCTCGCCTCCCGCTCGGCCATGCGGGAATTGTATTTTTCCAGTTCCGCCTGGTTCCGGTAGGTGTCTTCCTGCGTGACGCTGGATTCGTATGCGCTTGCCGCCCCCATGATAGACCTCTACTTTTTGAGCGCGAGGAGTTCCGCGAGGCGGGCGACGGCTTCATCGTGGCGGGGATCGTCTTCCTTGTAATAAGGACTGTCGGGATTGCCGACGATCTCGTTGATCTGGCTTTCGACGGATCCGGAAGAAACGGTACCGTTGGCGGGAAGTTTTGCTTCGGAAACGGACGCGCCGACTCTTGTGAGGGCGCGAACGAGCCCGATATTGTTGATCAATCCCGTTTCGGCGAGGATGCCGGTCAAGCCGAAAGTGTCGAGCGTTTTTTTGTATTGCAAAAGATTCTGCGCGTATTGGTCGCCCCATTCGGCGCGGAGCGCGGTATTGGTGGCTTCGACTTCGGCGTCGCGCGCCTTGACGGCGGCGTCCTGCTGTTTCTTGAAGCGCGCGAGATCGAACTCGACGAGCGCCTGCGCCTGCTTGGCATTGAGCCCCATTTTGAAAGCGGCGTCGCGGAAACTTTTTTCGGTTTCGGCGTCGAGCGTCACGCCTTCGGGTGCCTTGAATTCGTATTTTTCGGAGGATTCCGGACGGCCGAGCGCGGTGTAAAACTCGTTGATCTCGCTTTCGGTGGCTTTTTCTCCGGGGATCGCGATGCGTTTTGCGCCGATGGAGTGCTGCCCGTGTACATAACTCTTGGCGAGGGTGACGATGTTTTTGATGCTGTCAAGACACGCTTCTTTTCGGATGTCTTCGGGGAGTTGCTCGCGCCAGTTGTCGGAGAAAGTTCCGTCCTTGCCGACGATGGCGGAAAAATCCGCTTCGACGGGGGGATTTGCCGGGGGCGCGGCGACGGGGGTGACAACGGGTTCTTCGTTGGTGATGACGGGATCGGTGATGTTGTCGGTGATGTCAGCCATTTTTTCAGTTTCCTTTTTCGAGACGTTTGACGAGAAGTTCGATTTGTTTTTCGTTCAGTTTGTGATTGCGGCACCATTCGCGGAAGCCGGGCGTCGCGACGCCGAAAATCTTGGTAAAAGGCGGCAATTCGGCGGCGGGGATGCTGTCGATCAAAAAGCTGTCGATTTCGGTGTCGGATTTTTCGTCTTCGGGGAGGGGAACTTCCTCCGGCTCTGCTGCGGACGCGGTGTCGGGGGCAGGGGACGGCGCCGGCGTTTCGTTGCCGGCAAAAGACAAGCCGTTTGCGGCGATCCATTTTTCGAGGTTCGCCTTGTGGGGACCGGCGGCGCCTTTTTCGTAGACGACTTTGCCGTCGGCAAGTTTGGCGACGATCTTTTCGGAATCGCCGCGAACGGCGACGAAATTCTTGTCGACGAATTTGTAAGTGCAATTGGAATCCATACTATTTTCCTGTTATTTCGTTGATTATTCTGTGTACGGCGACGGCGACGCTCTGGCGGCCCTGACGGTAGGCGTTGAGCCGTTCGCTTTCCTTAGTGAAAACGTCGCAATTGTAGCCGCCAAAATCGTCGAGAAATTGGACGACGCGGCGGAAATCCTCGTTGTTCACCAGCCGGGCGAACGCCGCGTGCAGTTGTGCGGCTTCGCGTTCAGCGTCCGTCGGTTGCCTATCCACGGTGGAAGATCCTGTCGTCGCCGTATTCGAGCGTCGTGCGGTCGCTCCACTTGCCATAGGCCCAGGAGATTTTCCCGGCGGCATTGTCAATTTTCTGGATCACACACACCTCGTCGTAATCCCCTCGGCTATAAATAACGTCCGGCGTCGTCGTTTCGTCCCATTCGACGAGCGTGAACGACGGGTTTCCGAAGTTGATGGATGTTTCCGGACGTCCAAATTTGTCTTTGGTCATTTTTCGCTCTCCTTCACAATGATTTTATCGTTTGTGACGCTTACCGTCGGCGTTTCGACGACGGCGGGCGGCGCGTTTTTTGGCTTTTCCTCCGTCACGACGGGCAACGCGGCTTTCGTTTCCTCCGGCGTCTTCTCGCTCTTTCCGCCGCCGAGCCCGATCCCGGGCAAACTCATACCTTTCAGTACGTCAATCGTCCCACCATACCCCGCATACTTCGCGGGCGAGGTGTCGATGCTGTTGTTGTTGCCGTACACGTTGACGTCCGTCGAACATCCCGCAAAGACCGCGGCGACGGCGACCAGCATCACCGCCAAGGCGATGCCCGAAACGAGGTTTTCAAGATTTTTCATTTTTCCAATCTCCTTTTGATTTCTTTTATTTCGTTCACGCACGGGCAGTTATCCCGTTTTTCGTGACAGTCTTTGTACGAAACTTTCCCGACGAGGGCGACTTCGATCGCGGCAAGTTTTTTCAGCAGCGCGACGAAGCCGGCGGCGATGGTAATAATGATCGATAGCCATTCAAACGTTGTCATTTTTCCCCGCCCTGTCCGTTTTCGTCCGTGTTTGTCCGTTCAAGTCCGTTTTCGTCCGTTTTTGTCCGTTCAAGTTCCGTCTTCGCCCTGCGGGCTACGCCGTGACGAGCCGTTTTTCCGCCTTTCCACCACGACAACCACCCAAACCATTTTACGCCGAGATACGCTCTGTACGCGGCGCGGGGCTCGACGCCGCCGACCAAAAGCTCGGCGAGGAAAAGGCGGTCGGCGTCGCCTTTCGTCCACCCGTAGGGGTGCGTCCGGTAGATATAATCATGGATAAAAGCCGCGCGAAGTGCGCGCGTGTCGCTCGACGGGAAAACGAACCGCCAGAAAAACCGCGGCACGGACGCCCCGTCGCTTTCAAATCCGCGCGGCACGCAGACGCGCTTGCCGCTGTACCACGCGACGAGCCCGTACGGCTCATCGAGCGTAAAGACATTCCCGCGTTTGTCCTCGCTGTGAACGAGGACGCGGAGCGTCGTTCGGTCATCTTTCTTCGCCATATTTCTACTCCGCGAGCCGTGCTTCCAGCGCCTCGATGCGGGCGAGGAGGTTGAGCATACTTACCGTACCTCCGCACAAAACGTCTCCGCCGAAAACGCCGTCCCCGTTCTTTTTGACGACGAAAGCGTTGCTGCGAACGGTGCTCGACATTCCGTTTCCGACGATAAAGTACGCATCGGCGTCCTGTTGGTTCGACCTGCCGACTACCGTCTGGAACTGCATCGGCGGCGAGCTTTTCAACTGGTACCCGAACATAAACGAGTAGGAATTGGAGCATTCGTTGCTCCCCCCGCATACGACGGAGTTCGTCGCCTGCGCCGTCACGGTGTTAGAGCCGACGACCAGACTAAAGTCGGGATGTACATTCCCCGATCCGCCGCCGACGTTGACGTACTTCGCATTGATAGTGGTAAAGAGATCTGCGGCGAGAGAAAAAGTCCCCTCGTTGAATTGAACGCCGTTGGCTGCTTTCGGCACACATCCGGTCGCGGGATCAATCTCGATGTCCGTGTTCGTTCCGCCCCAAAGCACGGGGATCTTCGCCCGCACGTCGGCTGGGAAGCAGCGGAAGATGCCGGACGTGCCTCCGGTTTCATCGGAGGCACTGCGGTAGACGAATCTTTTCCCCGACAGCCACAAAATGCGTGCGAGTTTTTCGGCGTTGGCGTCGCTCAGCGTCATATTCGGGTAGCGCAAGTCGGCGCGGAAGTTATAAAAGAGTTGCGTCAAGTCCACGAAATCGGCCGCAAATCCTCCGTCCGGGAAAAACTTGGAAACTTCGCCGGAAAGCGCAAACCCGACGTTTGTCGAAGAATAGAAAACGCCGCGGTAAGCGTCGCCCGTGCCTGGCACATTTAGAATAACGGGCGGTAAGCGGAAATCGCAACTCGCCAGGTTATGGCAATCCTTGAACGCGCCCGACGCGGAAACAAGATGCGGAATGCGTGCCATCCCCGAAACACGGCGCAAGTTTTCGCATCCGGTGAAAGTGTTGAGCAAACTCTCGATCTGCGTGCACTTTCCCCAGCTCGGAGCCGCGACTTCGACAAGACGAAGCGCACCGTCATAGTCGTAAGGAGGCGCGGGGTTTTTGGCGGAAGCAAATTCCTGCATCGAGGCGTGATGCGCCGCAAGCGGAAGCCCCTCGTCAAAAACCCGATGAACGAGGTTTGCCCCGTAAACTTGCACAATTCGGACAAAATCGCCGTAGACCTTGACCGTATACTTGCCGGGTGCGGTATAAAGGTGATCGCAAAGCGCAATGGAATCGACTGCGAAAATTTTTTCGGTTGTTCCATCGCCCCAATCGACGGTAACGCCGTCGCCGGAAACGACCCACACCTTGCACGCGTGTTCCATTCCTACGGGGATCGCCACCGCCGTCCCGACGCCATCAACGGCGAGATTTGCGCCGAGGTACTCCGTCGTCCCTGCGGGGATCTCCACGTCATTCGCCAAAACCTCGAATGAGGTATATTCGCCCGTCGCTCCGGATCCTCGTCCGCCCTCATCATCCGCTTCGCGCATTTTCTGCAAAATCGCATCAAACTTCACATCCATTTTTTTATTCCTCCGTTATTGTTTTGTCCGTTATTGTCCGTTATTGTCCGTTATTGTCCGTTATCTCCACCGACCAATGGATCTTCGGCAATCCCGCCTTAAACTCCTCGATGGTCGGGCCTTCGCCCGTTTCCTTATAGTGGTTTTCGACTTCGAGACCGTACAACATCACTTGGTCGCGATGCGCGATCCAGTCTTCCGCATCCGACGCCCAGCGCGGGACGGAACTCCCCTTATAGTCGGACGGCTCTCTTGTCGTATATCCGCGCGCAGCGCGCTCGGCGAAAAGATGCGCTTCCATCGCCTTGTCGTATTTTGCTATGATGACGGACGCGGGCGGCGGAGGAACTTTCCCAACGAGATACCACAATCCGTTGTACGCTTCCTCGACATCCCGCAGCTCAAACCCGTGTCCCTCAAAGTATGCGGGGTCGCCATCCGGCCCCGCTACTTCACCGCACAGCCCGGTCGTTTCATCCACATTTTTTACATATCGTTGCATTTTTTACCCCTCCGGTACAAAATAGAGTTTCGTCCCGCGCAAATCATCCGACTGATACGGTTGCTGCCCGCTCCCCTCGTCGAGGTTGCATATCAGCGCATCACCAACTCGCACCGGCACGAAAGCACCGTAGGTATTCTCATCTCCTCCGGGCTTGATCGCCGCGACGGTAACGTGGTTTGACGACCCTTTGGACTTCAACGCGAAATAAAGGATTCCGTCGTCGCCGTGGTACTCGTCGCTGACGTCCGGAGGCGTCAGGATCTCAAGCCATCCGGGGGTGCTTGCCGTCCAACCGGACACGGCGACGAATTCCGCGCTGACATTGGTACGGTTTTTGTAGACGGGGCGTCCGGTTTTCACGGCGGCGACATCCGCCGCGGCGGCAGCGGCGGCAGCGGCAGCGGCGGTCTTGACAAACGCGGTGGTGGCGAGTTTTGTTGAATTATCTCCGCTTGCCGGGGTCGGCGCGGTCGGCGTAGCGGAAAAAGAGCCGCCGGGGAAACTGAACGACGGACCGGTGTACCACAAGCCGTCCCCGAAAACCCGCAATTCCGACTCGGCCGTCCCGCCGTTGCATACCAACACGACTCCGCCGGCTGCGCCTGCCCACGTCGTATAACTATTCCCGTATACGCGGACGGAGCCGCCGTCATCGTAGGACGCTGCCCCGGCGAGGATCAACGCGGAAGCGTTTCCGCCCGCTCGGACGCTCCCGCTCCCGGCAAAAAACATACTTGACGTCGCCGAAAAGTGAAGGTTTCCCGTTATCGTTCCGCCGGAAAGCGAAAGTTTCCCGGTTTCGAGCGCAGTTATGCGTCCGCCGTGCGCATCCTGCCTGGCGTTATGGAGCGTAATGCTGGACATCGCGGCGGAGGTTCCGGCTTGTGCGGCGACGGTACCGGCGGCAAGCTCGAAGGCGTGCGCCTGAGCGGCGCTTGCCGCGGCTTCTCCTGCTTTCGCCAACGCGCTCTGTGCGCTCGATCCGGCGCTGGTCGCATAGCCGGAAGCGTCCGTAACGCAAGCGCGCGCCTGTTGCAGCGCTTCAAGCGACGTCGCGGTATACTGCGAGCAACTTCCGGCGGCGACGGTGCAAGCGGTCCCCGCTTCGAGGGCCTGATCGAGCGCTTCGACGACCAATCCGTGCATAGTGGAAACACTCTGCTGCATCGCCGCGACTTCTCCGGCGGTTGCGTCCGCATTGGCGGCGGCGGCGGAACATCCCGCTAAATATACGGTCATCGTTCCCTCGGCGCGGGCGATGGCGGCGGTGTAAGTGCCTCCCGCGCCCGTTATGCTCTCGACCTCGGTGCGTCCCTGTTCCTGGACGGCGAGCGCGGCGGTCTGTCCGGCGAGCGTGACGGCGTTGACGCCTCCGTCGCGGACGGCGTCGAGCGTCGCGGTACCGGCGGCGAGGACGGCGCCGTATTGCTGTTCGACGTTATAAAAACTTCTTGCGGCTTTCTCCGCATATTCAGGATTTCCGGTAATTTCTGTCATGCAATTCCCGACGAAAGCGGCGACGGCGGCGCTGCTTGCCGCACTCCCCGCCGCGCTTTCGGCGGAATAAACGCAACTTTGAACGGAAAGGTTGATCTTCGTCATCACCTCATCCATATACTGCTCGGGTTCGACGCCGGAAGCGATCGATACGCGGACACAACGGGAGAGTACCTCGTCGTTCTGCTGGACCATCATTACGATCTTGTCGAGTTGTTTTTCCAACTCCGCGCTCGGGAGCAACCCGCGGTTGGGCAGTTCGGTTTCCTGGCGTTCGGGAACTTGCCGCCATACGGCGACTCTTTTCCCGATCATAGCGGAAAGAGCGGGCAGATTCCCGGCACCGTAATGCAGATAGATTTTTGCGCCGTTGTCATACGACGTTTTGTTTTCGACGTCGAATTCGACTCCGCGCACAAGGTTGACGTCGGCGGTCATCGTCCCCGGGATGGCAACGTGAATATCTGCTACGGAATTGAAGCGGATATTGAAGTCGAAAACATCGGGATCGGGGCGCTGTTCAACGATGAATATGAGTTTATTTTCGGTGGATTCAAGCATTTGGATACATTCTCCTTAAATACCTTGACCGTTCATTATCCCGGCGAGGACGGAGCCCGGTTCGGGGTTTTTGTCGAGTTGCGCGGCGGCGGGGGCAAGCGTCGCGGCGGCATTGATTTGCTGCGCGGCGGCTTGTTCCTGCGCCCGCGCCTGGCGGATCGCGTCGCGTTCCTTGGTGGCGCGGAGCCATTGAGGGTTGGCGCCGAGGGCGTCGGCGACGTCGCGGACGACCTTGTCGAGGTCGAGATTGTCGAGCGTGACGGGATCGACCTTGGCGAGATCGCCGAGGACTCCGGCGATGCCGACCCACGCTTTCGCTTCCTGGTTCTTGATCGACAAGGCGATTTTGGAAACGAAGTCAATCTTGTAGTCGCCGCGTTCCAAAAGGATGGCGGGCGGATCGGGAAGTTTTCCCTGCTCGGCGAGAATGGAGTATACCCGCTCGATGACGGGCGAAAAAAGATCCTGGTGCAATGCGCCCGCAATGGGGGCGAAAGGCACGATGGCGTTGGCTTCGCGGATCTGCGCTTCCGTTGCCGTGTACGGCGTCGTCACGTCGCCGAGCGGGTTGAAAATATCGTAGAAAAAACCCTTTTCGACCTTTTTCCGCTCTTCGAGAATATGCTGATAAACTTCCTGCGCGTTAAAGAGTTGCCGCAAAATCTCCGGCTTGGCGCCGGCGGGATCGGCCTTATAGGTAATGACGGCGCCGGGACTCTTATCAACGGTGCCGATGAGCGATCCGTCGGGCGCGAGGATTCCGAAATCACTGTTGTGTTCGGTCGCCAGAATAAACGCCTCGAACATCCGGTTGAGCATCCGGATCGTCGGGAGCATATTCAATCCGGGCCCGCGCCCGTACAATTCGTTGTCGCTTCTCTCAAAACAGCAAACGGCAAAAGGCATCTGGCGGTATCCGCTTTCGCGCAACACCTTTTTGGTCGAAAGATCGATCCAGTAGTCGGCGATGGGGAAATTCTTGTTGTCGGCAAGCGACTGATCGCGTTGGGTTCGCGGCATCACGGCGTGCAGGATTTTGAATTTCTGATCGCATCGCGCCGCGTCCTTCGCGCAACACGATTGTTCTTCCGTAAGATCGAAATTGTTGTCGAAAAGGTTTTTCGCCGTCATTTCGACTTCGACGAACACGGCATCGACCTTGCCGAAAGGATCGCGGGTGTAGCAAACGCTTTCGATCGGGTAGGTCTTAAACGAAATTTTGGACGTCTGATCCTCGACGTAAACAACGGCGTCAAGCCCGCACGCCAAGTTGTTGAGCGCATCGATCAGCGCGCCGGGCCAGTTGGAATTGGCGAGCGCAAGACTGATCGCCTTGGTGCAAAAACCGAAATACTCTTTGACGTCCTCGTTATCGGCAAGATCCTTGTCGCCCGGGACGATCTCGAACCATCTTTTGTCTGGCGGCGCCATCCAGTTGTACATCCCCGCGGCGAGCCGCTGGCGACACTCGACGGCGGTGACGTCGAAAAGGTAACGGCCGCGCGTGCCGCCTTCGACGAGAAAGTCGCTGTACGACGGGTAGCAGTATTTTCTGACGTCGCGCCAGGTCGAGAGCCATAAGCCGTCGTGATGACTTTTGGCGGTCTGATAGCGCTTTACGACGCCTTCCGGATCAAAAAGCGACGGCATATCAGTCTCCGAGAATGGTCTTTTTCTTTTTGGATTCGTCGCCGTCGCCGACGCCGGTCAAAATGGTTGCCTGCCGGCCGTAGGAATTGGCGGCGTCGCGCCGCGCCTTCTGCTGGGCCTGGATGATCTCGGTGCTGTTCTGGGTGACGACGCGCGGCGCGGGATCGGGATCCTTGGGCGGATCGACACGGACGCTTCCTTTGCTCATTTCATTTTCCTCCTGAATCGTGATTGTTTCGGGAGGTTACCGGGACGCCCGACCTCTCTTGCTTCGTCTATAACATAGTTTTTTCAGAAAAAAAGTATTTCCACACCGTCAAATGTTCCGCCCCGCGTGCAAAACAATCGATGATCCGGAACCCGAAACGGGGTAAAACGCGATCCATTTTTCCGGGGGACTCGGTTATCGTGTAGATACTGCTCAACACGGGGCGCATCAGCGCGATTCCTTTCTTCATCGCGGCACGGACTTCGGCGAAAGAAAACTCGCCGTAGCCGCGGAAATGGAGCATCCCGGCGTCGGCGGGGAGCCGCGTCACGGCAAAGAATCCGAACACTCTCTCGTCCTCAACTCTCCACACCCGATAAAGCCAGCCGTGATCGCGATGCCAATTGTAGAATTCATCGTCGATTTCGATCGGCATTTTTTCGACAACATTCTCAAAATAGATTTTCATCGTCGCGTCAACCCTCCGGTGATCACGAGCGGCACACGTTCGCTTTTGACGAGTTCGGGGATCATCTTCAATTTGATCGCGACGGCCATGGTGCGGAAACCGTCGGCGCCGTGCGACGAATCGTCGTGCACGGGAGCGTCGCGGAAAACGGCTAATTTATCGTCCCATTCGCGATGATAGGTTTCCAGCGCGGCGACGCCGTCGGCACACGCTTCCTTGTCAAAAAAACAGTTCTGTAAAATTTCGCGCACCGCCTCGATGCCGCCGGAAAAATCCTTGTTGCACGGCACAGTTTCAAGTTCATATCCATATTCGCGCATGGCGACGCGGCGTGAAACGCCGGAAGCAAGTTCCCGTACTTCAATATCGTGCGGCGCAAAGTGGCGTCCGTACTTGTATCCTTTTTTGGTCAACACTCCGGCATAATGCGCCAGCCGTTCGCCGGAATTCTGGTAATAGTCAATCAGACGGTATTCCTTGCCGACGAACTGCCAGAACCAGATGGTCGTCATATCGTTCATACCGAGATCCCAACTGGTATAGACGGGCAACTCCGGCTCGACGGGAACGTGCGTGATACGCTTCTCCTGGTAAATGCGGATGAATTCCCGCTGAAAAAACGCGCCGTCCTGGGCGGCCTTAAACGCCTCCTCCGGATAGGAAGGATATTCCTGCCACATTTTCGCGCCGATCTTGGCTTCCATCTTGGCATACCACGCTTGCTGTTCCTCATCAAGCGCGATCCCTCGCTTTTCATACATCTCATCAAAATAAGATAAAAGCCGCTCCGGGATCTCGACGGTGCCGGCATCGAGCCGATACTCCGGATGCCGGTACCACGGATAAAAGTGGAAACGGAAATCCAGCGGCGTCAACTTCTCTCCGCGCCGGTGCTGGTCATACGCGGACTTGAAAAGTTGGTAAAACGGCCCGACGGCGCCCTTCGCCGTTGACTCGATGAAAATAAAACCCGATTTCGGCACGGCGGGAATAGATCCCGTCATGATTTCCTCCGCCTTGCCGGGGAATTTCGCGGAAACGATGCCGTACTCAGATATATGCAGAAATTGGAACGTTCCGCTTCGGGCGGAAACGCTGACTTGTATCGACGACCCGTTTCCGAAATGCACCTCGCCGCCGGAGTGCTGGACGATCGGACACCATTCTTTCAACTCTTTCGGCAAATTTTTATAAGGATACATAACTTTCGCGTCGAAAATATCGGCGGCCTTGGTGAGGTTTTCTGCATTGATCTGACTGCGCGTGTTGGGCGAAAAAAGCGCATTGTCGAGCGCGAGAATATCTATAAAAGTCGTGAAGCCCTCCTGCCGCGCTTTCAAAACGAGGTTGCGGTACCACAAGTGATCGTAAAGATCCTCCTGGGCGGGGCGCATCTTGAAAAGGACGTCCTGACCTTCCTCGTTGATGATGTGATACAAGTTGTTGAGCCGCCACTTCTGATCAGCCATTTTGGAGCGTAATTCATCAACGGTCATCGCTTACACCTATCCCCTTGCATGCGTCAAAAATGGAGCGCGCTTCCTCGGTGATCCCGTGATCGACCTCAACGCGGTCGCGGTATTCGTCCGGGTTGTTGTTAGTAAGCAGGAACTTGGCGAAACCGGGATTTTGCCGGCCGTCGAGCGCACCGGCGACACGATTGGCGGTGATCTCCTGCTTGATGAGCCGGGCGCGTTCTCCGAGCGCGTCGTCAAGGTGCGTCCAATTGGAAAAAGTGGAAACGACAATGCCGAGATAACTGCAAAGCCCCTCGACGGTGTAAGGGGCGGGATCGGGCGCGTCGTATTCGTCGCCGTCTTTTGTGTATTGCTTTTTGGTGCGGCTGTCGCATTTGTTGAAATACTCACGGGCACGGGCGGCGAGGACGGTGGTGGACCAGATCTTGCGGGGTCGCCCGACGGCGCGTTTTTTGGTTTTGTTGCATGCTTTTTTCATTTGTCAATATTTTTTCCTGATTTTTGTAATCGGACTATGTGTTTTGCTTTTGTATCTATTTTATTATAAACGACTTACAAATAAAAAAGTCTTTCCGGGTTTTTGCAAATGGACTATGCCAAATCGCAAACGTCGTCAAGAAAACGCTTCAAATTCCATCCGGCGATCAGATACCGTTTGCCGATTTTTGCGGCGCAAATGCGCTTCATCCGGCACAGTTGTTGAATCGTCCGCGGGGAAACGCGCAGCACTTCCGCCGCTTCCGACGTTTCATAAACCTTCGCAAAATCGATCACTTTTCTCATCTCTTTTACCTCCCGAAAAATAGTAGCTGTTCAGCGACGGTATGAAGCTAAAATGAAGCTACTCCGCGTATGTTCAGCGACGGTCGAAGGATGTCCTGTCCCTCGCCACTTACCTCTCAATGTATCTCCAAGGTACTTCCACGGCTGAAACATACATAAAATAGCTGAATGTGCGCAAAACGATTTCCGTCGGGAAAAAGCGCGGCAAAAAAAAAGCGCGATGATCGAATCCGATCACCGCGTCAATCGCCGTCGTTTACGGTTCTTTTCTCGGTCGTCCGATTTTGGCGACCGAAACGGAAAAGGCGAGGGCGGGGAGCTTCAGTGCGCGCGCGATTTTGCGGGCGTTGACTTCGCTGATCGGCTTTCCGGCAAGCGCGGTCTGAATGGTTTTGTAAGAAAGCCGGCACTTTTCGCCGATCTCTACATAAAAGTTTTTGGTGGCGCCTGGCAAAAAACAAGTTTTGGAAACGCCGTAATAATGGGCGAGCCGGGCGGCGACGTAAGCGCTGCAATATTTTCTCGACAAGGCGGCGCGAAGCGTCCGGAGCGATATATGCAGATTCCGCGCGGAAAGCGACAACGGTGTAAAAAGGTCATCCATTTGGAAAAATTCCCTTAAAAATTTCCTCGCGGGCGGCGTCAAGATCGTCCTCGACGATGCCGAGATACTTCACGGTGTTTTCGACGCGCGAATGTTCCAGGGCGCGGCGGCTCGCCTCGATCGCCTGGACGGGGTCGCCGGAATACTTTTTGAGATAGTGCCGATAAATGTTGATGCCGTTTGTTTTTCGCATCCAGTGCGTTCCGAAACCGGCGCCGAGGTAGGTGCGAAACGTCCGGTAAGCGGCAAAACGGCTGATGTGTTTTCCGCGTTTCCCGGGAAAAGCCCAGTCGTCGGCGGAGCATCGGCCGCGCGCGTATTCGATGTTGAGTTGCCGTTCAACAAAAGGGAAAAAGACTTCGGGGATCCGGACGACGCGGTGCTTTTTTCCGTTGCCGGATTTGAGGCGTGCGAAACGCACGTCGGCGCGGATCGCGCCGTTGTCGATGAGATCGCGTCGGCGAAGCGGCAGAATTTCGCTGACGCGGCATCCCGAAGCGACGCCGAGCGCGGCGATTGCGGCATACTTTGCCGGCAACCGGCGCAACAGCGCTCCGAGTTGATCGAGCGGATATGCTTTCATTCCGGACATCAGTTCCCCCTTTTCGCTCCTTTTATCGCGGTGCGGAGATCGGCGATCGACTTCGGCTCGGGGATGGACTTTTCCGCCGGCGCGAGATATTCCGCTTGATAATCGATCGCGAGATCGTCGGCGAATTCCTCGATCTTATTATAACTGTCGCGGATCTCTTTTTGAGTCAATTTAGATATTTCGTGCACTTCGGAAGCGATTTTTACTACGACGCCTTCGAGCACGATGTCGTAAAAATGTTCGATGTCGCCGGATGTCGCGGGCTTTCCTTTCATTTCCCATCTGGAAAAGTTGGTGGAGTAGCCGTATTTCAAGACAAGTCCTTTGATTTTTTCTTTGGCGGTTTCGCCAAAACGATTTTTTACTTCCTCCCAAGTATCCGGATATTCCATGAAGGTCACAAACTTCATCAGCGCTTGGGCGTGGCGTTTGCCGGCGAGTTTTTCCAGTTTGGCTTTCAGCTGCGCTTTGAGATCGGCGGTTTCCGTCGGAGACGATGCCGCCGTTTGCGCCTTGTCTTTACTTTTCGTCTGCGCCGGAGGACAGTATGCCGGTTTTACGCCGGAGTAACTGACGTCGGCGTTTTGGGTTTTAGGATCTCCCATGCCGACGATCAGCACTTTTTTCTTACCCGTCTTCTTAAAATTGAAGTCCCATTTCGGATTTAGATATTTGGCGATGCTTTTGAATGCTTTGTCATCGTCGCTGAAGCCGTCCAGCACGATGTAGATCTCTTGTTTTTCCTCCTTGGCTTTTTGCACGAGCGCGTTGACTTTTTGGACGATTTTGCCCGCCGCGCATTTCGGATCGGTACAGACCGCCGGTTCGCCGGTGAAAAAGAGCGTGTTGGTCGCGGTGTTTTTCGGGCAAGTATTACATTCCTCCGGACAACTCGCCGGAAGTTTGATCATCGCGCTATCGCGGATATTTTCTTTGACTTTTTTCAAACTGTTGGCGGTGGTAACCATCCACACCGAGATCCGCTCCTGCGCCGCCGCGTCGTATTTGCCGACTTCTTCGAGATAGGAGATAGGCGCTTCACCTTCGTCGAGAATTTTTGCGAATTGCGGGATCAAATTCAGCAGCCGGAGCCGGATGCGTACCCATGCTTCATTTTTGCCGAGCGTCGCCGCGATCGCCGGGACGGAAGATTCGCCGCGCGTCTGAACGATCTCCCGGAGTTGCTCGACTTCTTCGCGGATGGAAAGGTTCTGCCGGTGGAAGTTTTCGCAGAAAGCGATCATTTCTGCGTCTGCTTCGGCAATCACATATTGAGCGTCGGCAAGTTCCTCGATGCCGAGCTGTTTCAGCGCGGCGAAGCGGCGACGGCCGGCGGCGACTTCGTATTTTTTGCCTTTTCGGACCAGCGTGATCGGATTTATTAATCCGATCTCTTTGATGTTGGCGGCGAGTTCCTCGATGCCGTCGGTTTGGCGGTTGTCATTGCAGATGATGTCGCTGATTTTGATCATTTTTTCCCTACTTTCTTAAACTTTTTCCGTTTACTTGGCGGAAGGTGAACATTTCATTCAAGCGGTCGTCGATGCGGTAGCCGTAACGCTGACGCAACTCCGCGTCGGTGAGATTGGTCGTCACGATCGTTCGGATGCCGAAGCGCGTGAAAGCGTACTCATAGCGTCTTTCCAGCGCCGTCGCGATCACGTTCGTTTGTGTACCGAATTTCACGACGGGGCAATCCTCGGTGCCGATGTCGTCGATGACGAGCGTCAGATAGTCGTAGAATTCATTTTGCGCGTCGATGAATTCCAAAAATTGCAAGTCGCTTTCGCACTGCGTGAAAACCCCTTGGATCTGCCGCGCCGTCAAGACCGGCCACTTGAACTTGGCGGCAAGGAGCCGGATGCCGGCAGTCTTGCCGATGCCGGATGCGCCTTTCAGGAAAAGCCCCCGGGCGTTTTTCCTCTCCAACTCCGCCGCGCCGTATTCGACGATCGCGCGGAAAACTTCGGGGTTGTCGTCGCGGTAGCCGGAGGCGAGAAAGTCGTCGGCGACCCGGTCGATCGCGGCTTGGGTCGGCTTTTCGTCCTCCGGACGGTTGAGTTGACGTAAAACCTCGTCAACGGAAGGTATGCAGCGCCACAATTCAATCATTTTTTTTCACCTCATCAAGCGATCGGTAAGTCCGAAAAACCGCTTTTGTAATCGCGTCAGTCGGACTTGACGCCGTAGTAAAACAGTAAACATACTCGTCTTTTGCTATCGAAATGCGGACAATGTAAAGACGATACGCTGCGTAGTAGTACTGCACATCATCGAACAACGTCTTGCACCAAATCAACCCGTCAAATCGTGCGGCAATTTTATTCAGTTCAATGTCAATCATTTTTTGTCCTCCCAACGCACTATTATATAAGCGCAAGAACTATTTAAGTCTGAAAAACGGACCTCATAGCCGAGTTGTTCTAACTGCTCTACCGCTTTGCGAGCATATTTTGAATGTAAACGCGCTTTGTCGCAACCAACCAAGGTTGTTTGCTCTCCGTTTTTTGCGGCTTCCTTGATTCTCGACTCCAATAAACAAATCAGTTTTTGCCATTTTTTACGATCTTCTAAATTCGCGATCGCTCTTGCCTCATCGGCGGAAATATTCATTTTGCACCTCGTTCGTTTTGTGTGTAGACCGGCGCCTCGACGGGCGTCGAGTTTGGTTTTTGATGTTTGGCGGGAAAAAGTCCCTGATAGTCGTTGCGGATCGCTTCATCGATCGCTTCGATCGCCGCGGCGACGCCGCAGTCGGCAAGTTTGGATAATTGCATTTTTGCGGCTCGGTCGCTGATCGGTTTGCGCTTTTCCCGCCGGAAGATTTCCCACTCTTTCCACTTCACGATGAAGTTCGGCGTTTTCAGTTCCTCCGGGATCAGCCGGAAAAAGTCCGGCGCCGCACATATACGCGTACCCGCAGATGCGGGCGCAGAGTGTATTTCTCTTTCCTTTCCTTTGTGGGAATCAATAGGGGGATCGGGGGGAATAAGGGGAGTTTTCCTTTCCTTTTCTTTTGATTTTACAAACGCGTTTACAAACGTACCATTTTGTAACTGCTTTTGTAAACCGCTTTGTAAACGGTTTTGTAAACGGCTTTGTAAACCGTTTTGTTGCGCCGTCCGGCGTTTGACTGACAGATCCAGCGCTTCGCGCATATCGTCGAATATCGCGCGTTCGTGCTCGTAGAGAAAGATCGGTTCCTTTCCGTCGAAAGCATAAGCGAAAACCTGATCGAGGAAGTCGCAACGATCGGCGGAATTAGGGATCGCGCTTTTTACGATGATCCAGTGACGCCGGAGAAACGTCATTTTATCCATTTAGTGCGCTCTTTCAATGATAAATGGCGGCAAGTTGTCCAGCATCTCGCGGCAGATCGCGTCCCATTTCTGCAATTCGGCGGCGATCCGCGCGCTGCGCGGTTCCGGCTCCGCAAAATGCGCGTCAAGGATCTGTCGCAAAAGCGCGTCGTCGATCCCGTCAAAACGCGTTGAGACAGAAAGTGGTAAAATCGCACGGATTTTCGCCGGAGTTGCATTTTTTACCACAATCTCTCCGGCGTGATAACGCCGGACAGCGGCGCGGATCGTCGCTTGATGATCACAGCCGAGGCGCCCGATCTGATCGGAATATAGTCTTACTTGCATTTTTCTTCACCGTCGGAAATTTGCTCGCAGATTTTGTCAATCGCGCGGGGAATCCCGTTGCGAATATCGGCAATGTATTTCCGCAACTCGTCCAATTGGTGCAGCGCGAGGTCGGTTTCCGTCATAAGGTAATGGATCTCTTTTTTGATTTTTTCGATCGTCGCGGTGAATTCTTTTTCAGTCATCTTTTTTCTCCTCTTTTTTTGGTTCGATGGGTATATATCTCCCGAACCGGTGCCAGCAGATCGCACAGACGCCCGGCGGCGGGTGAACGACCGCCGCGCGCATCGTCCGGGGATCGATCAGCTTTTCCCTATTTTTTTTGCATTTCGCGCATTTTTGAATTGCTTTACCCATTTATCGAAAAACGGACGCGAGCGGCTTGATGCAGAGCACCTGACTGTCCCAGATCGTCCACTTAGCAGGATATTCGCGTTCGATCTCATCGTAAGTTTGAAAGGTCGAATGGATCAAAAGGAAACTGTGCGGCTTTTCGCCGCGCTTGATCCAGCCGACGCCGTATCCGATCCCGGGACGCTGTTTGTTTTTCGCTTTCCATTGGACGAGCACCGGCTTTCCTTCAATGACGGTGTAAGTCTGCGTCGGCGTTCTTATTTGTAAGGTTGCCATTTTATTTCGCCCTTTCGTAGTGTTTCTCAATGTAAGCGTTAATATCGACGGGCTTGATACGGTAGAGACGCGGCCCGAGTTTAACGTGCGGCAATTCGCCGTCGTTGCACTTTTGCCGAACGAGCTCGATCGAAATGCCGAGTTCGCGGGCGGTTTCCTCGATCGTCAGGGTTGGCTGGACGGTGAAGTATTTTTGGATCCGGGCGGCGAGTTCCGCGGCGAGCGCGGCTCCGAGTTCGTTGATTTTTTCGTCCATTTTTACCTCGCCTCACAATTTCCGAGATCAACGGTTTTCTGTTGTTTTTTTGTCATCTCCTCGACCGCCGTAAGGTTTTTTGCCCGTTGCTCTTCGTCCGTTGCTTCAAAAAACCGACAATACATGGCACCGCGCAAATGCCTGCACGGAAAAGGACTAAAAGTCACCGGATGGCGCAAATCCGGCGATATGCACAAATAATCGTCTTTTTCGACCTTGAAATGTATGCAATCGACACAGTAATTGCTTTTGTTTTTGTCCATGTTTACCTCACTTTACGATGGCGATCAGCGCGACGATGGCAAGCGTCGTCAGCGCTCCGGCGAAAAAGACGATGCCGAAAGCCAGCAACGCGACAAGGTTGCTCATGGCTTTTTCGCGTTCGGCGATGCGCGGATCCGGCGGCGGGACAAGGTGGCAAGTGATCATATTTTATTCTCCTTGTTTTTGATGGTCTTTTTTTTCTTCCCAATGGGCGTAATATTCGATGCAGCGGTCTCCCGGTTCCTTGCATCTTTCAGTATCTTCGTTGTAGAACGCACACGCGAAGCACCCGGTGTTGTCGGCGGTATAATCATCGGCGATCAGAATGTAAGTTTTTCCATAGGTATGCAATTCTACGGATTGCGCGCGTCGTTTCTGCAGAATGTGAGCCTTGCGACACGCTAACAAAAAGCCCGGCGGCGGAAGCGGCTCAGACAGCTCTTTGAAAAAATCTTTTATTTTGCCAAACATCTCTCAGTTTCCTCCGGTTTGTCTGCTGTCGCAGTCAAAGACGGCAAAATTTTTTTGTCGGCGGCGAGGATCAGATACCGTACGGCGTCGGCACGGGTGGTGCGGCAAAAATGCCGCATAATACGTTCGAGCGCCTCGACTTCCGCCGGTGTCGCCCAAATAGAGATCTGTACTTTTTCTTCCATTTTTCGTCCTTTCTTTGGCTGGAACATTCTTAAAATATACTGCCATAGCATACAAATCAAGCGTTTTTTTATAAAAAAGTGGAAAAAAGTTGATAATCTTGTTATTTTATACGGCGGGAGGGGAACGTTGGAGGATTTTTTTATGGATATCTACAAAATCATCATCGACGCCCTGAAAAAAGAATACGCCGACGGCGCGACTTATCGAGACCTTGCCGAAAAATACGGTGTATCTTATCAATATATCCGGGAATTGATGCTTGGCGTGAAACCTGTCGAGCGAATGTCCTTGGATATTTTTTTCAAACTTTTCCCCTCTGCAACGGTTTCAATCAAAGGCAATACCGTCAATAACGTCGTCAACACCGGCGTCAACTCCGGATCCATGATCGGCGTCAACAGCGCCGGCGATATCGAAGACAAGATCCTCAAGTCCGACCTCTCCGCCGAGGACAAAGTAAAATTCATCGAGTTGGTGAGGAAATGAACGAATATATCCTCAAAGAGCTAATTATCGTTTGGTTGATTGCCTCTGTCTTTTTTGTGTTGTTGTACATTTTGCAGAGGAAAAAATTTTTTCAATGTTGGTGCTTTTTTTCAGCAATTCCATTGATTTTGTTTATTTATGCTTTTCTGTGTTTTATAGAGGATCAATCACTTTGGGATCTTGTGGCGGGATTTCCTTTGTTGCTGGCGTTTTTGTTGCCGGGCTTAGGGGAAAACAAATACTTTTCCCGATTGTTTCAAAACATCTTTCGTTTTTTTAAGATTGCGTTTTCCAAAGAAAACTATTTCCGCACGTCGGTATTGCTTTTGCTGTTGGTAATTGCGATATCTCTTGCTGTTATTGCCTGCAACACCAGTAGAAAAAAAAGCCCGGTTGATTATCATCGTCGTATTCCTCGGAAACACAAAAGGTATTATTGACGATGGCACCGGAGTTGCGCAGCACCATCATTCGCGCACTTTCCAACATTGAATACAAAAAATGACAAGAGAAAAGAAATGAAAAAAATTGTTGCTTTTTTGTTACTGCTTGTTTTTTTTGTATGTGTCGGCGCAGAAACGCTTGAACAGGCGCTCGCGGCGGGTGGCAGGATCGTCAATACCGCGCCGCCCGATGTGCCGAAATGGGAAGACTGCGTTGACGTCGATCCCGCGCCCGACATTCCCAAATGGGAAGAAGGTGTTGACGTCGATCCCGCGCCCGTTTTAAAAATAGGAGCGGAAGTCCCCAAAGAAGAACTGGATGGTATTAAGTGGGACAATCCTCCATCTGATCGAGGTTATTCTGACAATGAGAAGGCGCAACCGAAAAAAAAATACTCTCCGACGTTTTGGATCACTTTGGAGTTCGCCATCTTTTCTGTGATTGCGTTTTCTATTCTTTTCTTATTACAGAAAAAAATGCTTTTCGGTTGGTGGTCTGCGCTTACGCTTTTGGCATTGATTTTTCCGTGTCTTGCCTTTCATCATGCGTTTTTTGGACGCAGTCATTTTGTGATTGAATCATTTTTTTGCGGGTTATACCTTTTGATTCCGGTTTTGGTCCCGGGCATAATCGGCAACAAGTTTTTGTTTCGCGTGTGGAAAAACTGCAGGAATTTTCTTAAAATCGCGTTTTCCAAAGAAAACTATTTCCGTACCTGCATGCTTATTTTGGCGTTCATCGCAACAACGTGCCTCCTCGTCAACACGTTTCGATCCTGCGCGCGTGAAAGTCGTATTTATGTTAGATATTAGGTTTCAATCATGGCACTTCGCAAGCGCGGTAAACAAGGCTTTTATTCGGCATATTTCCGGACGGTGATGTCTCGTCCGGACGGCTCGTTGTTTTATGCCACGACGACCGTCAACCTTTATACCACAGATCTCGTCGAAGCGCGCGCCCTTGAAGCCGATCTTATGAAAAAAAATCGCGATGTCCGAAATCATCAACGCGCGGTGGCGCGGTTGACCAAAATGGAGATCGCGGCGGGGCTTCGTCCAATCGAAGATTTGCCGGCGCCGATCACGCGCAATCACCGTCAGCGCCGCTTGGCGATGAAAGACGCCTTGACGGCGGCAGGGAAATACCGGACGCTTGGCGACACGACAATAAAACGCTGGCGCGCATTTACGAAAGACGTCAAATATAAATACCTCGACGAGATCACGCCGGAGATCGCCTTTGAATATCTGTCTGGGAAATGCCCGGCGACATCGAGCGGCAAAAACTTCAACAATATCAAATGCTCGCTCAATTCAGTCTTCAAGCTGACATTGCTGGACGCGGGATTGTCGGAAAGTCCGTTTGCGAAGATCCCGAATCGGGAAGTTCATGCGAAACATCAGCGTCCGTTCACGGAAGCGGAATTTGTGAAGATCTACGAATTGGCGCCGGAGCCATGGAAAACGGCGGCATTGATTTCATATTTCACGGGGTTGCGTGAAAAGGACGTGTTTCTTTTGCGCTGGGATCAGATCGACGGCGATGTGCTTACGACGACGCCGCAAAAGACGGCGCGATTTGGGAGGGCGGTACAAGTTCCGCTGCATCCGCAGTTGGTGGAAGCGTTGAAAACATTGCCGAGGGCAGGGGAGCGAGTGCTGGGTGCCTGGCCTTATTCGCCGCGGTCGAGCTATTGGCAGTTGAAGTTCAGCAAGGTATTGGAAAAAGCGGGAATAAAAGATACGGAAGCCGGTGTAGCGGTATTCAATAGTTTGCGGAATAGTTTTATAACGCGTTGCGATGCGGCAGGGATCCCACGTCACGCGGTGCGCGGAATCGTCGGGCACGTCAAAGACGAACAAACTGACCTTTACAGTCACGATCTGACGACGGCGCGCCTGGTGCAAAAACTTCCTCGCGTCAAATTGGGCAAAACCGACAAAAGATGAAAAAATCGCGTCAAAAAGTATGTCTCGATAGTTTTTTAACATGTTTTGACGGTTCGAATCCCTCCTCTTCCGCCATTTTTGTGAGAAGTGCGGGCGGACGGAATTTCCCCGCTCGGCGCAGGAACCGGGAAACTTGAATTGAAAATTCAGTTTCCCGCTTTCTGCTTATCGCGCTGACGCGCTCGGCGCCTTACGGCGGTCGCGGGGAATTCTTGACGGGGGTTGCGCCTTCTTCGCAGGCGCTCGTCACTGCGCTCATTTCATTCGCTCCGTTCCGTCGAATCCCTCCTCTTCCGCCATTTTGTGAGAAGTGCGGGCGGACGGAATTTCCCCGCTCGGCGCAGGAACCGGGAA
>JAKSOG010000160.1 GCA_024405715.1 Victivallaceae bacterium
TGCCCGCAAGTTCTCCGAGTTTCATCAGATCGGTGATGAGTTCATTGGGTTTTTGTCCGACCGCCGCGGCGAGATCCTTGACGAGTACCGGACGGGAAAGATGGATCTCCCGTTTGGCGGTAGCGGCGGCGTTTCCTCCTTTTTCCGGGCGGACCGCGCCGTGTTTCTTTTTGGAATTCCCCGCGGCGGGACGATCATCGTCCTGGGCGTACAAATCGGCGAGGAAACTGTCGATGAGCGCCAGATCGTCGCCCGCCAAAACGGTTTTTTCCGCTTTGGGCGTTTCGATGCCCTGTCCGTTCAATTCCCGGATGACGTCTTTGGCGCCGACACCGTATTTGCGCGCCAGATCCGTCACCGTGGTTTTCTTTTCAGCCATAAAACACCTCCCCGCCCGCGATTATTTCTGCAGGGAATCCAGCGCCGCTTTCAACTCGTCGGCGTCGATGCCGTCGATGCCGAGCAGCGTTTCCGCATCGGCGATCTTGACGCCCGCGAGCGTGACAAAACCGTTTTCGACCAGTTTCGCCGCCGTGTTCACGGAAACGCCGAGATCGGCGGAAAGCAGTTCCGCCGCTTTGCGCATTTTTTCTTCGAGCGATTCTTTCGGCGCTTCTTCGGCGTCGACGTTTTTGATCGTGATGTTCCAACCGACCAGTTTGGCGGCCAACCGGATATTTTGCGCTTTGCGGCCGAACGCGAGTTTCGATTGTTCTTCGTCCACCCAAGCCGTCAATTCGTGCTTGGCTTCGTCGATCTCGATGCTCTGCACCTTGGCGGGTTGCAGCGCATTGGCGGCGAACTTGGCGATGTTTTCGTCGAACGGGATGATGTCGATCCGTTCGTTGCCGAGTTCTTCGGTGATGCGGCGCACCCGCGTCCCCCGGATGCCGACGCAGGCGCCGACGGGATCGACGCGCGGATCGCTGCTGGCGACCGCGATTTTCGTGCGTTTGCCCGCGTCGCGGGAAATGGCGACGATCTTGACGATCCCGTCGTGCATTTCGCTGACTTCGCGCTCGAAAAGTTTGACGACGAAATCGGGCGTCGCCCGCGAAACGATCAGACTCGGCCCCGCCGCGTTGATGTCGACTTTTTGCAACAGCACGTTGATGCGATCGCCGGGCATATATTGTTCTTCGTGGATCTTTTCGCGGGAAGGCATGATCCCTTCGGCGCGCTGAAAGTCGATGATGATGTTGCCCGCTTCAAAGCGGCGCACCGTGCCGTTGATGATCTGACCGACCCGGTCGGCGAATTCGTCCTGTACGTTTTCTTTTTCCGCTTTGCGCAACTGCTGGATGATCGCCTGACGCGCCGTCTGCGCCGCGATGCGGCCGAAATCGCTCGGAGTCACTTCCCATTCGATGACATCGCCGATTTTCGCATCGGGCAGTTTTTTTGCGGCTTCGGACAGGGCGATCTGGTCGTTGCCCGGATTTTTTTCGACGACTTCCAGACGCGCCCACGCCTGGATCTTGCCGGTTTTGGGCTCGATGTGGACCGACAGGTCGCTCGCCGGCGAAATGCTTTGGCGCGACGCCGTCAGGATCGCGCTTTCCAGCGCGCGGATCAAACTTTCACGGCTGATGCCGCGTTCCTGCTCAATGTACTCGAGCACGGTCAATAATTCGTTGCTCATAATACCTGTCCCTTTCTTCGTTGTGTTCCGGAAGTCCTTTTTCCGGAACCCGAAACAAAAGAAGCGGGCAAAAATCCCGCTTCACCTCCGGAAAGACTTCCAAAACCGTTTTTTTACCACCCGTTAATATAATATGATAAAAGGCATTTTCAAGTCGCCCTTGACAAAATCATTCTTTTTGAGGGGAAGAATTTTTTTCTTTGCGCCGGAGACGGAAAAAATCCCGCAACAGTTGCGCCGCCGCATCCGCTTCCACTCCGCCGAGGACTTCCGGATGATGCAACGACGTTTCGATCCCCGGGATGTTTACCGCGCCGCCGCATCCGCCGAACGCCGGATCCGCGACCCCGAAAACGATCGCGTCCACCCGTGCATTGACCAGTGCGCCCGCACACATCGGACACGGTTCCTTGGTGACGTATACCGTGATCCCGCTCATCCGCCAGTCGCGCCGCCGCGCTTCCAGTTGCCGGAGCAGTTCGATTTCCGCGTGACGGGAAACCGATTTTTGCGCTTCGACGCGGTTATGCGCCGAAGCGACGATCACGCCTTGTTCGACCGCGACCGCGCCGACCGGGACTTCCCCTTCGTTGAAAGCCGAAAGCGCTTCCTCCAGCGCCGCCCGCATAAAGAACGTATGCGCTGTTTCCGTCATTTCTCGATGACGTCCACCCGCAGGATGAACTGATGATAGGTGCGGAAGATCATCCGGACGTAATGATCTCCGTATTGATAGGAAAACGTGATCATCCGGTCCGGCTGGTCGGGATAGTCGATCAATGCGTCGCCGTGATAAAACAAGGCATCCAGCGTTTTGGTTTCCCGCGTGAACGACATATCGACGTGACGGATCAATTCCTTCGCCGCCTCGTATTTCGCTTCGCTGTTGGCGGGCAGGCGGGGATCTTTCAGCACCGCGATGATGTCCGCGTACTTCGTCAGGACTTCAATGTCTTCCGAAGGAAGTTTTTCCGTCACGCATCCCGCCAGACAGAACGCCGCCGTCAACAATAAGAACAACCGTTTCATAATCATCCCTCCGTTTCCCTTTAATATAGTGCG
>JAKSOG010000161.1 GCA_024405715.1 Victivallaceae bacterium
GCCCGTCGGCGCTGAGGTGGAGGAGGAGGTTTTCCATGCCGCCGCTCAGGAGCATGTCGGCCATCTCGCGCTTGCGGGTGAGCATGCGGTGGAGGTTTTCCTCGATGGTGCCGCGGCAGATAAAGGGGTGGATGACGACGGGGTTTTTCTGCTTTACCGGAGCCGCTTTTTTTCCACGTTCCGGGACGGCCGGCGTGATCGGATCTTGATCGCCGTCCACGGAAAGGAAACGACGACGCCCCCTAAAAAACGACAGATTTTTGTGTGGAAACGCATTATGACCGCGATGATGATGTATGCCGTTTTGCACGGTGGGAACGCATTCCCGATCCATGCCGCCTTGTTGGAAACTCCCGAAGGCGGCGTTCTCCTTGCCGGAGAAAGCGGCATCGGCAAAACGACTTCGGCGCGTCGCTGGCGCGAATCCGGAGGCGTTTGTCCGGCGGATGACGCCGTCCTGCTGACCCGACAAAACAACGGAAGTTTTACCGCAGCGCCGTTGCCGACATGGAGCCGTTGCGAAAAATCGCTGGACGGTTGCTTTTTTCCGATTATGCGGGAATTGCCGCTTGCCGGAATATTGGCATTGGATCGTGCCGAAAAGGGGAAAGAAGAAAAAATCGGGGAAATCCCGTCTTCTCATTTTGCGGCACAGATTTTCCGGGCTTTGTTTTTTCCGCTTCTGCTTCCCTGCCGGAATCTGCCCGACGCCGAACAAAAAACGTTTCGCGACACGCTGTGGGAAACAACCGGTCTTTTGACGCGGCTTTTCCCGCCGCGCGCTTTGTATGCCGCGCTGAACGGAAATTTGATGAAAACGCTGGAATTTTATTTATGAAAACCGATCCGCTCGCCGTCTTTTGCGAAACGCCCGACGGGGGAGGGGAGATCTTTTCTCCGGAACATTCCCGTCCGATCCGCTTGAACCGGACCGCCGCGGTCGTCTGGAATTGTTTCTCCTGCGGCAAAGGGAACGATTCGGCAGTCGAAGAAGTGCTTGCTCTTTTCCCCGGCGCGTCGCCGGAAACCGTGCAAAAAGACGTGGAATTTTTGATCCAAGTATTGAAAAATCAACGGCTTTTGCACGAAAAAGCCACCCGGGATATACATCGTTCAAATTGGAAAAACAATGGAGAATAGTTATGTTTGTCAAAAAAGTCGACGTGCTGTGCTGGGGAATATTGAAAAAACGTTTCCTCTTGCTTTTTTTCATCGCGCTCATCGGCGGCGGAGTCACTGCGGCGTATTATAAATTTTTCGTCAAGAAAACCTACCATTCCACGGCATCCGTTTTCGTCGGAAAGGCGGAAGAGGAAGCGAAAAACGCGCGCTTTTCCCCTTCGGACCAGCTCCGGCTTGATTTGTATATCGGTTCGGCGATCCAGCAGGATTATAAAGATCTGGTGATGAGCCGGAAAATCCAGCAGGAACTGGAAACCTGTTATCAGGAAAAACACGGCAAACCCATCCCCCCCTATACGCTGAACTCTTTTTGCCGCCGTCGTTCGCGCTATCTGGACATTGAGGTTTGCGCATTCTCCCCGCAGGAGGCGAAAGACATCATTGATTTGCTGGTGGATATCTTTTTGCGGGAAGCCCAGGAAATGATCGGTTTTTCCAATACGGCGGTCGTCGATGCTCCGTCGCTTGATCTTCTGCCGATCGAGCCGCACATCTGGCGCAATGCGGGCATCGCCGCCTTTGTCGCCGTTTCAATCGGATTCGGGATCCTTTTGCTGTTGGCGTTGCACGATACGACCATTTGCTGGCCCGAGGATATGACGACCTTCACACAGGAACCTGTGCTGGGCATCATCCCGATGAGTAAAAACGACGATTCGGAAGATCATATCGTCGCGTTGCGGCATACCGAAGACGACCCCGTAAATATCGCGGAAAATTTCCGCTCTTTGCGTATGAATCTGCAATATTCCAACGCGAAATCCGGCAACGGCGCGAAAATTTTCGCCATCACGTCGTCCGTTCCGCACGAGGGCAAGACTTTCTGCTCCGCCAACATCGCTTTCAGTCTCGCGGAAGGCGGCGCCAAAACGTTGGTTATCAACTGCGATCTGCACAAACCGTCGATGGCAAAAATATTGGGGGAACGCGCTTCTTACGGAGTCGTCAGCGTCCTTGTCGGCGATTGCACGCTGGAAAAAGCGATCATCCGCAATTTACGCGACCTGCCGCTGGATGCTCTGCTGTGCGGCCCTTTGCCGCCGCTCCCGTCCCGGTTGTTGCTTTCCGAAGAATTTAAAAATTTGATGGCGTCGTTGCGTACGCAATACGACTACATCGTGATCGACTGCCCGCCGTTGATCGGCGTTTCCGATGTTTTGACCATCAGCCGCTATGTGGACAACGTCCTTCTGGTGGTCGCCGCCGGGGCCACCCGCAAAGAGCAGATCGAATATGCGTCCAATATTTTGAAAACGGTCGATGTTTCTTTGCTCGGGTACATTTTGAACCGTTTTCAAAATCATGCGAAAGGATACGGGCACAACTACGGCTACGGGTATGGTTACGGATACGGTTACGGTTACGGTTGCGGATGCGATCCGGACGCTTCAAAATCGAAAAATCAGAGCAAATGGTCGAAAATCCGGCATTGGTTCGCGTCCAAATAAAACCGGTCTTCAACGCCGTTTCCCCTTTTCCGGACAGGATTTTGTCGCATAAATGCCGCAACAA
>JAKSOG010000162.1 GCA_024405715.1 Victivallaceae bacterium
ACGCTTTTTGCCCAAAAGGGCTTTGAGGCAAGCGCGATAGACGAAATCGGCGAGTTTTTCCGGCGACGTCATCCCCGACCCCGGAGAATCCGGCACCGGGCGATGCCCGAATGCGCGTCGGGAAAATCCGGTGTTGATCTGCCCGGGAGCGACGTCCAGCACACGGACGCCACGCCCCGCCAGTTCGATGCCGAGGGTATTGGAAAACATCGCGAGCGCCGCTTTGGCGGCGCAATAACTTCCCATACACGGGACCCACAATCTTGCGGCGGCGCTGGAAATGTTGATGACGGAACCGCCGCTTTTTTCCAGTTGCGTCAACAACGATTTCGTCAGCGCGACGGCGGCGAAAAAATCCAGTTCAAAAAGCGCGCGCAGTTCCGCTTCGGGAAGTTCTTCCCAGGTGGCGTAACTGCCCATGCCCGCATTGTTGACAAGCACGTCGAGCCGTCCGTATTTTTCCGCGACGATGCGGGCGATCTTTTCCCCGTCTCCGGCGCAAGTAAGATCGGCGGGGATCCACAGCGCGAGCGCCGCGTCGGGGCGATGCCGGGAAACGCCGATCACCGTATGGTTTCCGGCGGCGAAACGCCGGGCGATCGCCCGTCCGAGACCGCTTGATGCCCCCGTGACCAGCACGATTTTGTCGGTTGCGTCCATTTTCCGTCCGTAGAGTTGATCCGTTCTTCGCGTATTGCGGAAAATATATCATCGCGCGGACAAAGCGTCAAGGCGTTTTTCCCCGTACGCGTATTTTTTTACGGCGTATATGCTTGAAAAACGACGCAAACGATACTCTATTATATAGTGTTCCATACGAATTTCGGAAAAGGAATCGGTACAATGAAAAAAGTTTTTATTGCGATCGCGATCCTCGCCGTCGCCGGATTGTTTTATTACGGATATCGGATTTTTTCCGACGGGGATCTAGGCGCCAAGCCCGATCTCGCCGGAGGAAACGGTCGCATCGAAGCGACCGAGATCAGCATCGCGGCGAAAGTCGCCGGACGCGTCGAATTGATCAGCGCGCGCGAAGGCGATTTTGTGACCAAAGGTCAGTTGCTCGCAAAAATGCAGACCAACGTGCTTGAAGCCACGCTCGAAGTCGCCCGCGCGCAACGCGAAGTGGCGCAAACCAAACTGGTCAATGCCGAAGCTCAGGTTTCCAACAGTCTCAGCGCGCTGGAAGCGGCGAAAGCCAACGCCGCCCAAAAAGAAAGTCTTTTCGACGGCGCGAAAAAAACCTTCAACCGCGCCTCCGCATTGTTGCGGAGCGACGTGACTTCCAAGCAAAAATACGAAGATGCCGAAACGGGATACCTTTCCGCGGAAGCGGCGCTCAACAACGCCCGCGCCAGCGTCAAGCAGGCGGAAGCGGCGCTCGCGTCCGCCCAGGCGGGCGTCAACAGCGCCAAAGCCAACATCGCACTCGCCGACGCGACGATTTCCGTCGTCAACGCCAACATCGACGACAGTTATCTGACCGCGCCGCTGGACGGACGCATCCAGTACCGCATCGCCGAACCCGGCGAAGTGATCGGAGCGGGCGGACGGGTACTTAATCTGATCGACCTCACGGATGTCTATATGACGTTTTTCCTGCCGGAAACCGCTGCGGGAAAAATCTCGCTCGGCGACGACGTGCGCATCCTTTTGGACGCGTTGCCCGAATTTCCGATCCCCGCAAAAGTTTCCTACGTCGCGGACGTGGCGCAATTCACTCCCAAAACGGTCGAGACGAAAATCGAACGCCAGAAACTGATGTTCCGCATCAAAGCGCGGATCGACCCCGAACTGCTGAAAGCGCATACCGATATGATCAAGACCGGCATCCCCGGCGTCGCCTGGGTGAAGATCAACCGCGATGCGCCCTGGCCCGCGAAACTGGAACTTAAACCGCTGAAATGAAGGGAGTTTCGTTCAACGAAGATCCGGCGAATGCGGCGGTTTCCTTCCGCGATCTCGAGCTCAAATACGGCAAAACGGTCGCGCTCCGCAAAATTTCGCTGGATATTCCCCGCCGGAAACTCATCGGTCTGATCGGTCCCGACGGCGTCGGAAAATCGACGTTGCTCGCGCTGATTTCCGGTTCGCGCGCGATGCAGAGCGGTTCCCTTACGGTACTGGGTGGCGATATGCGCGATGCGGCGCACCGCCGCCGGGCGTGTCCGCGGATCGCCTATATGCCGCAGGGGTTGGGCAAAAACCTCTATTTCACACTGACGGTCGAAGAAAATCTGCAGTTTTTCGCACGGCTTTTCGGACACAACGCCGACGAACGGCGCCGCCGCATCGACCATCTGACCAAAAGCACGGGACTTTATCCGTTCCTCGACCGTCCGGCGGGAAAACTTTCGGGCGGGATGAAACAGAAACTGGGACTTTGCTGTGCGCTGATCCACGACCCCGATCTGCTTGTGCTCGACGAACCGACGACGGGCGTCGATCCTCTGGCGCGGCGGCAATTCTGGGATCTCATCGACCGCATCCGGAGCGAACGCCGGGATATGACCGTACTCGTCGCCACCGCTTATATGGATGAAGCCCGTCGTTTCGACGGCTTGGTCGCGCGGCAGGAGGGCCGCCGGCAGGCGCCGCGGACGGGGGGCCGCGTGGAGGGGGCGGCGCGCGATCGGCGCGACAAGGCCCGCTGCTTCGTCCTCGGGAACGTGCAGACGGTGAACGGC
>JAKSOG010000163.1 GCA_024405715.1 Victivallaceae bacterium
CTCGACCGGAAAAGCGGCGAAACGACGATCCTGCCCTTCCCCGCGATCACGGATTTTCTTTCGGCCGGCGACGTTTTGATCCGCAACAACACCCGGGTGCTGTCGGGGAGGATGTACGGACGGAAACGTCTGCCGGACGGTTCCGCGGGCGCGCATTTTGAACTTCTATTGGTCTCGCCGGATCCCGCCGACGCCGGCGTCTGGCAGGTGCTTCTCAAGCCGGGGAAGCGCGCTGTTCCCGGCACCGAAGTCGTTTTGAGCGCGCCGGACGGCATACCGAACCGTGACGGAGATTTTTTCGTCGTACTCGGCAAGAACGACGACGGCACCTACAGGATCCGTTTCAGCGTTGCCGACGCCGATTTGTTGCAGCGGCGTTACGGGACGATCCCCCTGCCCCCTTATCTCCGCCGCGAGGCGTTACCGTCGGATGCGGAACGTTACCAGACGGTGTACGCGCATTGTCCGGGTGCGGTCGCCGCGCCGACGGCGGGGTTGCATTTCACGCCCGAAATTTTCGACCGTCTGAAAGGCAAAGGCATCGGAGTGGCGGAATTGACCTTGCACGTCGGACCGGGGACGTTCGTTCCGGTTTCGACGGAAGATGCGACGAAACATCCGATGCATACGGAAAACTTCGATCTTCCCGAAGAAACGGCGTGTCTTATCAACCGCACGCACGAAAACGGCAACCGCGTCCTCGCCGTCGGCACGACGACGGTGCGCGTATTGGAAAGTTGCGCTTCCGGCTCCGGAAAAGTTGTCCCGCGCCGCGGGGCGACGCGGATCTTTCTGTATCCCCCCTACCGTCCGCGGGCGGTCGATATGCTGCTCACGAATTTTCACCTGCCGAAAAGCACGCTGCTGATGCTCGTCAGTTGCTTTTGCGACCGGGAAAAGGTACTTGCCGCCTACGAAAAGGCGAAAGCGGAAAAAATGCGCTTCTACAGTTACGGCGACTGTATGCTTTTGAAGTGATGCGTCACTTCAGCGCGATCACGGTCGATCCGCGCGGTGCGAGCGTCACCGAATCCTTCACGGGGGAATCGTTCCACAGATCGGCGGATGCGTTTGCCGGTAGAGAAAGAGATACGATTCTTTTTCGCCTTCGCGGAGCGAACATTTGACGTTTTCCGGCAAGTTTTCCGCCATCGGCCGGATGCCGGCTTGCGTCAGCGCGGTAAAATAGAATTTGCGCAGGAAATCGTCGTTGAAGTCGGCGCCGAGATACCAGACGCTCCCCTGCCCTGTCGAATGCCGCGTGATCGCGGGGGATTTTGCATAAAAATCCTTTTCGTAGACCCCGACGACTTCCGCGCCGCGCGTTTCGAGCAATTCCGCCGCTTCGGCGACGGGGATGCTTTCTCCGCGGAAGGAAACGCTTTGCGGACGCGCCGGTTCCATGCAATCGAGATCGACGACGCCGCCGCGGCGCGCGAAATCCGTCAATTTTTCCGCGACGCCCGGTTTGACCATAAAGAGCATCGGGGCGACCAGAACCTTGTACGGGGAGAAATCGGCGGTGCTTTCGATCACGCCGAGCGAAAAATTGCTTTCCCAGAGCGCCCGGTAGTGTTTTTGCGCGACGGTGCGGACGTCTTTGAAATTATGCGTATAGTCGAAATCAAGACTCCAGGCGTTATCCCAGTCGAAAAGGAGCGCGGTGTCGATTTTGCGGGACGCGCCGCAGACGCATTGGAGACGCGCGAGATGCGCGCCGTAATCGGCGACCTGACGGAACGTCGGAGCATTTTCCGAATTGTCGTGCCCGACGACGGCGCCGTGGAATTTCTCGAATCCGCCGCGCCCTTTGCGCCATTGGAAGTACATCGTGCCGTCGGCGCCGTGACCGCAGGCGAGCAGAAGTTCGCGTTGCAATTCCCCCGGACGCCGCAAGTGCGCGTAGGGGCGGAAATTGGGTACTCCGGGAGCGCTTTCCATCATCACGAAGGGCTTGCGCCCCATAGAGTAATGCAGATCGTGAAGCATCGAAAAACGGGCGGCGACGCTCTTTTCTTCGCCGACGTACCACATCGGATAGCAGTCGTCGGAAATGAAATCGCACGCTTCCGCGATGCGGTAGTAATCGATCTCTTTGTGCAGTCCCATCATATTGGTGGTGACGGGCTTGTCCGAAAAGCGCCGGATCACGCTTTTTTCAAAGGCGAGATAATCGCGCATCTGTATGGCGTTGAAGCGTTTCCAATCGACTTGGATCGCTTCCAGCGCGGGGTCGCGCGGGTCGATTTCGTCGAAGGAATCGAAGCGGTGGCTCCAGAAATAACTCCAAATGCGGCGGTTGAGTTCGCCGATCGTATGGTATTTCGCTTCAAGGAAACGGCGGAATTTTTCCAGGCAAAGCGGGCAGAAACATTCGCCGCTCAATTCATTGCTGATATGCCAGCCGAGTACGGCGGGATGATGTCCGTAACGCTCGGCGAGTTTCGCGTCGATGATCTCCGTTTTTTGCCGGACCAGCGGCGATGAAAAACAGTTGTTGTGCCGCATCCGGTAGATTTCGCGGATGCCGTCGGAGTTGACGCGACGGCATTCGGGATACTTTTTCGCCATCCAGGGGGGACGCGCTCCGGTCGGGGTCGCCAGAAAGACCTTTTTCCCTTTTTTCAGACAGCGGCCGAGAATGTCGTCGAGCC
>JAKSOG010000164.1 GCA_024405715.1 Victivallaceae bacterium
CCGCCGGCGCGATCCCCCCCGGCGCGACGCTGATCTTTGAAGTCGAACTACTCCAAGTCCTTTCGTAAAGGGGGACTCGCTATGCCGTATGACGAAACATTTCTGCGCGATTTGCTCGCCCGGCTTTCTCTCGACGAAAAGATTTCACTTTGCTACGGCGACGGGAAAACCGGGACGCACCCCGTCGAACGGCTGAATGTCGGCGTCGTCACGATGAACGACGGACCGCGCGGCATCCGGCTGGAAGACGGCCGTTTTTCGACGGCGCTGCCCTGCGGGATATCGCTGGCGTGCAGTTTCAGCCGCGAAGCGGCGCGCGAATACGGAGAGATCCTCGCCGAGGAAACGCGCGATGCCGGTTATCAGGCGATCCTCGGTCCCGGACTCAATTTGATGCGTACGCCGCTGTGCGGACGCAATTTCGAGTATTCGGGCGAAGACCCCGTCCTCGCGGGCGAAATCGGAGCCGCCTATGTCGAAGGGTGCCAGTCGCGCGGCATCGCCGCCTGTCCGAAGCATTTCGCGCTCAACAATCAGGAAACCTGCCGCCGGATCTCAAGTTCCAACATCGACGAACGCACGTTGCGCGAACTTTATCTGCGCGCCTTTGAGATCGTCGTCGCCGAAGCGAAACCGTGGCTCCTGATGTCCAGTTACAACCGCGTCAACCAGATCTATGCTTCGGAAAACCGCCATCTGCAACAGGAGATCCTCAAAGACGAATGGGGTTTCGACGGCGTCGTCGTTTCCGATTGGGGCGCCGTACACGGCGCCTACCGGGCGGCGACGGGCGGGCTCGACCTCGAAATGGCGGGCGGGGAAGGGGCGTTTTTCAACAAACCTTTGCGTGCGCTCGTTGAAAAAGGTCTGATCGACGAAAAGACGATCGACGACAAAGCGTTGCGTTTGCTCCGTTTGGCGGCGCGCACCGGCAAACTCGGCGATACGCCGCCGGAAAAAGGCGGCGTCATTTCCACGCCGGAACACCGCGCCGCCGCGAAACGATTGGCGCAGGAGGGCTCGGTCTTGCTCAAAAACGACGGCGTTTTGCCGCTCGACCGGAAAAAGATACGGAAAATCGCCGTCGTCGGACCGTCGGCGGATTTTTGCCACGACATCGGTTCTTTTTATACCTGCGGCGGTTCCGGCGCGGTACACCCCGAATATGAGATCACGCCGCTTGCCGGACTGAAAGAATATCTCGGCGACGGAGTCGAAGTCATTCATTGCCCCGGCGAAAAATTCACGATGGCGCGCGTTATCCCCGGTGAATTCCTGCGGACGCCGGACGGGAAAAGAGGTCTTGCCGCCGAATACTTCGCGTCGCACGACGATCTGAACGACCCCGCGGCGAAACCGATCTGGACGAATGTCGATGAAAAAATTGATTTCCTTTGGGGCAATATGTCCGCATGGGTGGCGATCGAAACGGAAATTTCCCCCGTCGATAAAGTTGCTTTCGGCGTCCGCTGGAAAGGGTTTTTCATCCCAGAAAAGGACGGAGAAAACCTTTTTTCGATCTATCAGGGCGGAGCGGGGCACGCGCAACTTTTTCTCGACGGGAAACTTCTGATCGACAATCGTTCGCCGGATTTTCAAAACGGCAAATCCGTTTACCGCTTCGAGGGAAAAAAAGGCGAAGCGATCCCGATCGAGATCGTCGTCAAAAGGATGTGGGCGACTTCGCAATTGACGTTCCGGTTGCTTTACCTGCGCTCCGAACCGCTCGACGAAGATGCGATCCGGAGCGCGGACGCGGTGCTTTATTTCGGCGGCACGAATCACTCCTACGACAAGGAAGCGATCGGCGTCACGGAACTTTCCGCGATGGCGGATATCCCCGATCTGGAACTTCCGGGCGCCCAGAACGAATTGATCCGTCGGCTTGCCGAACTCAATCCGAAAACGATCGTCACGCTGATCGGCGGCTCGGTGATGGACGTCGAGCCGTGGATCGGAAACGTCGGTGCGTTGCTCGATGTCTGGTATCCCGGACAGGAATCGGGCAGGGCGATCGCCGAAATGCTTTTCGGCGAGGCGTCGCCGCGCGGGCGTCTGGCATGCACCTGGGCGAAAAAACTCGGCGATTACGCCTGCCACGCGCTGGATCTCGTACCCGGCTCGACCGACCCGTATTGCGCGGCGACCGATTATCTCGAAGGCGTTTTTATCGGATACCGTCATTTCGACCGGGCGGGGATCGAACCGAGATTCCCTTTCGGATTCGGTTTGAGTTATACGAGTTTCGATTGCCGTGTGAAAAGCGTCGGATGTACGCCTGACCGCCGCGTGGAAGCCGTCGTCGAAGTCATCAATACGGGACGGCGCGAAGGCAGTTGCGTCATACAGCTTTACGTTCGCTCCGCCGCATCGGCGGCCGAACGCCCGGAACAGGAACTCGGCGCGTTTGAAAAACTTTCTCTTGCGCCCGGCGAAAGAAAATGTTGCACGCTTTCCTTGTCGGAACGCGACTTTTCTTGTTTTTCGGAAAAGGCGAACCGGTTTGTTTTCGAGCCGGGGCGCTTTGAGTTGCGCTTCGGAACTTCGTCGCGCGATATTTTTTCCGTGCGGGAAATCGAAGTCAGGTAAACATCGCCCGATAAAAAGCAAAAGGGGCGAAACCGGAT
>JAKSOG010000165.1 GCA_024405715.1 Victivallaceae bacterium
ATGGTTTCGCCCCTTGTCTTTGTTTCGTCAGCGGGTCAGCCGCAACGTGTAGCGTTTGTAGAAGCGTTCGGGGTCGAGCGAACGCTTGGCGTGACGCATTTCTTCGTCGTTGTAATCCTGCTCGCAATTCATGAATTTCGCTTTGCCGCGCAGTTCCATCGCCACCATCCGCGTCAGCGTCTGGGCGGCGCCTTTGACGGAACGCTCGGCCTTTTCAAAAAGGATGTCGACCGTGTCGGACGGCAGAATGCTGTAAACCGAAATGCCGGCGGGATAACCGTTTTCCGCATAAAGGATCAGACCGCCGAGTTTCAACTTGGAAAAATTATCGAGCGCCTTGACGATCGCCGCCGTTTCCTCGTCGAGGAACTGGCACTGCACGAGATGGGAATTGAGATCCCGCACAAGGGTTTTCGCCGTTTCGATTTCCGACGCGTCGATCTTGTGCAACTCCGCATGGGGCCAATTCGCCTGGAACTGTTTGACGAGATTATATTTTTTACGCAGTTTCGGTCCCGCGCAGGCGGCGATTTTGTCGATGGAAAAGAGATAATCGATCGCGCCTTCGTCGTATTCGATCTCGAAACGGGTGTCGCAATCGGGGTGGCGATCAAGGAATTCCTCCGGCACGTCGTAGACGACTCCGTCGCTCAAGTTCGCATCGGCGAAAGCGCCGGCGATCTTGTGCAATTCTCCGGGTGTGGTCCATTTCCCGATCGGATAATGAAGGATCCGCGCATTCCGTTCGTAGACTACCAGACGATCTCCGAGGTCGACGAATTCGTATCCGTAGAAATCTCGGTAGGCGAAGAGATTGGCGAAACAGCATTCGCTGCTCGGACTGCGCATTACGCCGGAATGTTTCTCAAAAAGCGCCCGGTCCCGCAATGCGACGGGACGAAGACCGGAGAGGTCGATTTTCATACCGTTATGCCGTCCAGATGCTGTCTTCCTGCAACATGATTCCGGCGCCCTTGACGACCGCATTGAGCGGTTCGTCGGAAACAAAAACGGGCAACCCCGTTTCCTCGGTGAGCAGTTTGTCCAGTCCGGCGAGCATCGCGCCGCCGCCGGCGAGCATAATGCCGCGGTCGACGAGATCGGCGAGCAGATCGGGGGGGCAATGTTCGATGGTGCCGCGCACCGCGTCGGAAATGGTCGGCACCGGTTCCTGCAGTGCGAGACGGATCTCTTCCGCCGTGATGCGCACCGTTTTGGGCCCGCGCGAAACGATGTCCAGACCGCGGACGTCAAGCGTCTGTTCGTCTTTGACGGGGTAGGCGCTGCCGAGTTTGATTTTGATGCGTTCCGCCGAGAGCGCGCCGACCAGAAGATTGTGGTTCTTGCGCATATACTGCGTGATCGCTTCATCGAGGGCGTCGCCTCCGACGCGCACACTTTTGGCTTCGACGATACCCGACAGCGAAATGACCGCGACTTCGGTCGTGCCGCCGCCGATATCGACGATCATGCTGCCGGAAGGTTCCGCCACGGGCAATCCCACTCCGACCGCCGCCGCCATCGGTTCTTCGACGAGGATGATCTCTCCGGCTCCGGCGTGTTTGGCGCTGTCTTTGACCGCCCGGTTTTCGACTTCGGTAATGCCCGACGGCACCGCGATCAGCACGCGGGGGTGGAGCAACCGCTTGAACCACGGTTGCTGGCGCATCGCTTTTTGGATGAAAAAGCGCAACATATCTTCGGTGACTTCAAAATTGGCGATCACGCCGTCTTTCATCGGGCGCACGGTCGTGATGTTGGTCGGGGTTTTGCCCATCATTTCCTTGGCTTCGCTGCCGACCGCCAGCACTTCGCGGGTGTTGACCTTCAACGCGACGACGGACGGTTCCGCCAGCATGATGCCGTGGTCGCGGACGTAGATCAGACAGTTCGCCGTGCCCAGGTCGATGCCGATGTAAGTGGAAAACAGTTTGGTCAGGAAATGCATACCCATTGTGCGTCACCTTGTTTTATTTTTATCGAACGGTACACTTTTATATATAACAATAACTCCCGAAGCGTCAAAAATCAAGTCGGGAAGCCCCTTTTTCGGCAAAAAAAAAGCGCTCCTCTGCGAACGGAGGAGCGCCGGGTTCCGGTGCGCTTTTTTTTAGATGCCGAGGTCGATCATCGCATCGGCGACCTTGCGGAAGCCGGCGATGTTGGCGCCCATGACGTAGTTGTCGGGTTCGCCGAATTCGGCGGCGGCGCTGCGCGCGGCGTTGTGAATGTTGATCATAATGCCGTGGAGACGCTCGTCCACTTCATTGCTGCTCCAGTTGAGGCGCATCGCGTTCTGGCTCATTTCCAGACCGCTGGTGGCGACGCCGCCGGCGTTGGAGGCCTTGCCGGGCGAGAAGAGCAATCCGTTGCTCTGGATGAACTTCGTCGCGTCGAGGGTCGTCGGCATATTGACGCCCTCGCAGACGCAGCAGCAACCGCCGGAAACGAGCGCTTTCGCGTCGTCGAGATCGAGTTCATTCTGGGTGGCGCAGGGCATTGCGACGTCCGCTTTCGCCAGTTGCCAGGGGCGTTTCCCCTCGTAATAGGAAGCGGACTTGTATTTTTCGACGTATTCGGAAATGCGTCCGCGACGGAC
>JAKSOG010000166.1 GCA_024405715.1 Victivallaceae bacterium
TTTGGCAGCGCGTTCCGGATCGAGGATACCGAGGTCGGCGCCGAGATCCCAATGACCGCATCCGTAACAGAGCGCGGCGTAGGCGAAGCGTCCGTCGAGCGACGCCGCGATCGACCCCATCACGCTGCCCCAGGAAATGCCGAGCAGCCCGATCTTGTCGGGGTTGATCTCTTTCTGCGCGCGCAGGAAAGTGTTGGCGCGCACGGCGAGCGCGACGCCGTTATGCACCCACAAGTGGCGCATCGCATTGTCGCCTTCGCCGAAAGTCCCCGCGTAATGATGCCAGGAATCTTTCAGCACCGGGCGTTGCGGGCGGGGCAGATCGGCGGCGGGTTCCTGTCCGTAATGGTCGAAGGTGATCGCGGCGTAACCGCGGTCGCGCCACGTTTTGACGTAACTTGCGAAAGCCGTACCGCCGCCGCCGTGAAAAAGCACGACCGCGGGGAATCCTCCCTCCGGCGCTTCGCCGTCGGGGAGGGCGTAATAGGCGTATGCATAGGTCCTTTTGCCGTCCGCCGTGCGCGGTCCTTCCAGCAAAAAGGAACGGACTCCGTCGACGCGGTATTTTTCCAATCCCGTGTCGGGCAGGATCTGCGGCGCGTCGAAAAGTTCTTCGCGCTCCCAGGTCATCGCTTCTCCGGCGGCGGCGCCGAGCGTCGTCACCAACGCGGCGGCAAGAATGGTTTTTTTCATTTTTTCCTCCTGAACGGTTGGCGGAACGCCGGATGTTTCCGGCGGCGCGCCGTATATGATTTCATTCGTCGCCGCTTTTTCCGACCGAACCGTCGTCGGCGGCGAGCGAAAGGTGTTCCTGCATATCGCGGGGCAGAAGCCAGGCGTTGTAAAGTCCTCCGAGCGTCAGCCAAACGGTGGCGACGATCATAATGACGAGTTGAATGACGAAATAAATTTCCCAGTAAACGTCCCAGACGCGAAGCGGGATCTCGACGAAACAGCGGACGATCGACCCGACGATGAAACAGACCCACCAGATCATGCAGTACCCGATCGTGAACCAGAAAAGGAATCCGTCCACTTTGCCGAATTCTTTGGAATAGCCGAGACGTTCCCGCCACGACATTTTCGCGTCGGTCGAAACGCCGGTCGTGCCGTCGGATGCGATCCGGTATTTCCCGCGGTGGAGCATCCGGTCGAGATTGAAGGGCTGTTGCGGTACGACGAGCGAAATGACGACGTAACTTACCGTGGCGACCATCATCGCGATGAAATAGACCCATTGCCCGTTGACCGGAAACGCGTCGAGGTGCGCCGCGATATAGGCGTTTCCCGGGAAGATCCCGTGCAACTCGCGTGCGATCGGTTGCCACAATCCTTTCGCCTGAAGCGCGGTACCGGCGAGCGCGAGTACGCCTCCCGAGATCATCGACACCCACGCCGCGAGCGTCGTGCCGCGTTTCCAGTAAAGTCCGCCGAAGATCACGATCCCCGCGCCGCCGAGATAGATCGCTCCGGTAACGGCGTAGTACATGAAGATCGGGATGTTGAATCCGTAGCTTTTTTCAAGGTAATAAAGCCCGACGCTGGAAAGAAACGCGAAAACGGCGATCGAAAGGATCGAAACGCGCAACCAGCGGATATGGCGTTCGGGCGAAAGCGCATCCTTGCGCAACGGCAGGAGGAAATCCTGCACGAAGATCCCGCCCCAACTGTGCAGACTCGTGTCGTCGATGCTGATCGAACAGGCGAAAACCATCGCGGCGAAACCGCCGAAGACCCAACCGGGAAGATTGTTCTGCAGAAAAAGCGTCGTCACCTGCGCGGCGTTTTCCGGATCGACGCCGGATCCGATGATCGGACGGGCGATCTCGCAGTATTTCGGATTGTGCAACACGGCGTAGGCGATCAGCGGCGGCAAAATGTAACAGACCTGCGTCGCCAGATGGCGCCAGCGTCCGAGGATGCCCGCCATTTGCGCGTCATGGGGCGTTTTGGCGGCGGAACCGTAGCCGGAACCGCCCTGCCAGCTTTTCGCGTTGTAGATGCTTCCGTAGACGCCGATGAGGAAATACCAGACGTTGAACTGGTCGATCTTGGCGGTGTTGAAAGGATTGACGAATTCGTCGCGGGTCATCAGACCCGCGAAAACGTCGTCCCAGCAGAATCGGGCGACGAGACAGCAAAGCATAATGACGATCAATACTTTGCAGATGACTTCCTGATAAAAATCGGTCAGCATGATGCTGACCTGACCTCCGACGCAGGCGATGATCGTCGCGACGACGAGATTGAAAAACATAATGGAAACGGCGACGTTGAATGAGAACGATTGTCCCGCGACGGTCAGCGTGTAATTTTCGGGCAGATTGAGCAGTCCGATGGAAAGTTCCGCGACGACGAGCGGAAAAACGGCATAGTTGAGTACGCCGGATATCCAGCTTACGAATCCGGCGAAGACACGGAATTTCCGGCTGTACCGCATCTCGAAAAACTGAAAAAGAGTCAGCGCGCGGGTCTCGCGGAAACGGTAGATGATGAATCCGGTGACC
>JAKSOG010000167.1 GCA_024405715.1 Victivallaceae bacterium
CTGTTCGGCGCGTTCGAGTTTTTCGCGCCGGTCGGACGGGGAGGGGGCGGCCTTTTCCCGGGGCGGTTCTTCCCGCGTCAGTTCGGCGATCTTTTTTTCCCGTGCCGCTTCGTCGGCCGGCGGCGCGGCGTCTGCCGCCGGAACGGAAACGGGACGGTCGAGCAAGTTTTCCAACACCGCTTGCGAAGCGGCGTCGTCATTCAAATAATCGGCGATCGCGCCGCCGGGCGCGGCGCCGGATGTGGCGAGATTTTGTTCCCGCGCTTCCCGGACGACCTGCAGAAAATATTCTTCCAGCGTGCGCCGCGGGTGGTCGGCGACGATTTCTTCCCCGGGGCAACGCTGTTGCAGCAACGTCCGGATTTCCGCGAGGATTTCATCCGGCACCGCCGGAAGCGTGAGCCGGCAACGCTCCTGCATCGTGAGCAATTCGTCGAGCCGTCCCTGCGAACGGATCTTGCCGCCGTACAAAATGACGGCGCGGTCGCAGACATCCTCGACGTCGCCGAGCAGGTGGCTGGTGACGAGGACGGTTTTGCCCCGTTTTTTCAACAGCAGGATCAGATCTTTCACTTCGCGGCAACCGATGGGGTCGAGCCCGCTCGTCGGTTCGTCGAGGATCAGGAAATCGGGATCGTTGATCATCGCCTGCGCCAGCCCGATCCGGCGCGCCATCCCTTTGGAAAATTCTCCGACGCGACGTTCCCGCGCGTGCGCGAGTCCCACCATATCGAGCAACTGGTCGATCCGCATCCGGCGTTCCGCCGCCGAAAGATGAAAGAGCGACCCGAAAAAATCGAGCGTTTCCCGTGCGGTCAAATAGGGATAAAGAGTGGTTTCTTCGGGGAGATATCCGATCAATTTTTTGGTTTCGACCGCGCGCGGCGATTTACCGAAAACGGTGATCGTGCCGGATGTCGGATAAAGCAATCCGAGCAACATTTTGACGGTAGTCGATTTCCCCGATCCGTTGGGTCCGAGAAGAGCCAGCACCTCGCCTTGTCTGATCTCGAAGTCGATGCCGTCGACCGCGCGGACGCGGGCACGCCCCCAAAAGTCGCAAAAGATTTTCGTGAGATTCCGGACGGTCGCGACCGCCGTCGGCGCCGTCGCGCTCATTTCGACCTTCCTCCGTCGGCGTTGAGCGTCACTCCTTCTCCGGTGCGCACCAGCCGGGAGCTGTTGAAAAGGATGACCAGCGTACTCGCCGCGTGGAGGATCGCCGCCCATACCGGAGTCATGATCCCCGCGATCGAAAGGATCATTCCGCCGAAAACGAAAACCATACCGAAAACGAGATTTTCGTTGACGATGAAACGCGATTTTTTCGAGAGTTTCAACAGCGCGGGGATCCGGCGAAGATCGTTGTTCATCAGTGCGATCGAAGCGCTGTTGACCGCGATATCGCTGCCGATGGCGCCCATCGCGATCCCCATATCGCCCGCCGCCAGCGCGGGAGCGTCGTTGACGCCGTCGCCGACGAAAGCGACGAGCCGGTCTTTCCGGAGTTTTTCGACGAAAGCGACTTTGCTTTGCGGAAGGCAGTTGCTTTCAAAGGAATCAATGGCAAGTTTTCCGGCGACTTCGGCTGCGGGGGCGTTCCGGACGCCCGTCACCATTGAACAGGATTTTACGCCCAGCGCGCGCAACTCGGAAATCATTTCCGGCGCTTCTTTGCGGAGTTTGTCGCGCAGTCCGATCCAGCCGAGCGCTTTTTCTCCGGAAACGACGTATACGACGCTCATCGAGTCGGCATCTCCGGCTTCTTCCGGCGGGTAAATGCCGTTTTCGCGCAGGAAATCGGCGCGTCCGACCCGCACGGTCTTCCCGTCGGCGTTGCATTCGACGCCGCGCCCGTGGATTTCGCGGAAGCCGGAAATTTCCAGGAGCGGCACTTCCGCTTCTTCGGCGAGTTTACGCAGCGCGACCGCCGTCGGATGGTTGCTGGAACTTTCCGCCGACGCCGCGACCTGCAACAGTTCCGCGCTCGTCGTCCCCTCGAAAGGATGAAGTTTCACGACGGAAAGGACACCGTCGGTCAAAGTTCCGGTCTTGTCGAAGACAAAAGCCGTGATGCGCGAAGCCAGTTCCAGATGCGTGACGTTTTTGATGAAAATTCCGAGCCGGGCGGCGGCGGCGACGGCGGCGACGACGGCGCTCGGCGTCGCCAGCACGATCGCGCAGGGACAGGAAATTACGAGAAACGCGATCACGGAATCAATGTTTTCGGTAAAGCACCAGACGATGCAAGCGACCATCAGGATCGTCGGCGTGTAGAAACTGGCGTAACGGTCGATGATGCGCACGGCGGGAGTACGGCTCGATTCCGCCTGCAGGATCATTTCCCGGACTTTGCCGAGCGTGGTATCGTTTCCGACGCGCGAGACCTGCATGTCCGCGGCGCCGGTGAGATTCTGGGTGCCGGCGAAAACGTCGTCGCCCGCGCTTTTTTCGATGGGCAAAGATTTATATGCTTTGGAAGCTCCTCTCGCAAAAGAAA
>JAKSOG010000168.1 GCA_024405715.1 Victivallaceae bacterium
GAGAAGCCCTCCATTGCGAATGCCGCATCGTATGCGACGACGATTGTTCCGTTTTGCCCGATTGCGACCTCGTCGTCGCCAGCCCGGGCGTACCGCCGCTGAAATCGAAGCTGTACCGCCAGGCGGAAAGATCGGGGATCGAATTCATCGGTGAAATGGAATTCGCTTCCCGGCATTGCGGGAAAATTCCTCTGCTCGCCGTCACCGGGACCAACGGTAAAACGACCACCACCGAACTGGTCGAACACCTTTTGAAGCGCTCCGGCGTCGATGCCGTCGCCGCCGGCAACATCGGGAGGCCCCTTTCCGACGTCGCCGCCGATGCGCTGATCTCCGGAAAAAAACCGGAAGTTGTCGCTCTGGAAGTCAGCAACTTTCAACTTGAAAAAGCGCCGACGTTCGCCCCTTTCGCCGCCGCATTGCTCAATCTCGCCAGCGATCATGAAGACCGCTACGCCGACGGCTTTTCCGGCTACTGCCGCGTCAAAAAAAGCATTTTCGACCGCGTCGACGAAGCCCGGCGCGTCTACGGACTTTCCTTCCCCGACGCCCCGCGGCGCATCGTCCGCAAAGGCGATGCGCTCTACGACGGTGAGACCCGACTGATCGGATTTTCCGGCGGCGCGATGGCATCGCCGCATAATCTGGAAAATCTCGCCGCCGCATTGGAACTGGTCCGGATTTTTCTCGGCCGTTATCCCGAATTGCCGGGGGCGCTTGAAAACTTTGCGCCGGGCGCGCACCGGATGCAGACCGTTTCCGAAATATGCGGGCGCATTTTCATCGACGACTCCAAAGCGACCAATCCGCACGCCGTTTTCGCGGCGTTACGCGCAATGACGCGCCCCGTCGTGCTGTTGCTCGGAGGACTTGACAAAGGGATGGACTTTTCGGATTTCGCGCACCTGGACAACTCCCGTATCCGCGCCGTCGTCCTTTTCGGGCAATGCCGTGAAAAAATGCGTGCGGCACTTCCCGGAGATCTGCCCTGTTTCGACGGCGGGATGGATTTTGAAAAAACGGTGAAACTCGCCGCGCGCGCATCCCGCCGCGGCGACGCCGTTCTGCTTTCTCCCGGTTGCGCAAGTTTCGATATGTTCAAAAGTTACGGCGACCGCGGCGACCGTTTCCAGGAACTCGCCGGGAACCTTTCCGGCACCGATTTCATCGCGGAATGACCGCAAAAAAAGGGAAACCAAAAAAAATGCTTGATTTCATTTCCGAACTTGTCCAGCGCGCGGGAGAACTCGCCTGCAAGCGGCGCCGGACGCTTTCGTCGGCGCAGATCCACACCAAAACCACCGAAACCGACCTCGTCACCGATGTCGACCGCGAAGTCGAAAGTTTCATCATCGGCGAACTCCGCCGCCGAACGCCCGATTACGGCATCTACGGCGAAGAATCCGGCAAGGAGCACGCCGACGCCCCCTTTTGCTGGGTGATCGATCCCATCGACGGCACGACCAATTTCATTCGGGATCTGCCCTTTTATTGCGTTTCCATCGGCTTGCGCCGCCGCGGCGAAGGCGTGCTCGGTGCGGTATTCGCGCCGAAACTGGGGGAACTTTTTCTCGCGGAAAAAGGCAAAGGAGCCACCTGCAACGGACAAACGATCCGGGTTTCCGACGTCGGCGATTTGTCCCGCGCCGTCGTCGCGACCGGATTTTCCTGCATCCGCGCCAAGCGGAAATTCGACAACCTCGTCCTGCTCCCGCCCGTGGCGCACGCCGTCTGCGCCTTCCGCCGCAGCGGGAGCGCCGCGATCGACCTCTGCTACGTCGGAGCGGGCAAACTGGACGCTTTTTGGGAACTCGCCCTCGCCCCCTATGACATCGCCGCCGGAGAAACGATCGTCCGCGAAGCGGGCGGCATCGTCACCGACCTCGAAGGAAATGCAAACTACCCGCAACGCGGTACGCTCGCCGGGAATCCGGCGATCCATCCCGAAATGCTCGATTTTTTCCGTCCGGGAACCGGGATTTCCTTCCGATAGAAATCTGAAAGTCGCTTTTCGGCAAATATTTACGAATTTTTTTCTTTTTTTCGCTTGCTTTTCATTTGAAGTGCATACATATTAATTCCTAGGACGATTCGCCGTCGGAGCCGGCGGATCGAAGTGCAGCGTTCTGTTTCCATTGCCGACACCGACGGCCCGCAACTCCCGGGCAGCGGGAACGGTTCGCCGCTGGGACACGAAACCACGGGGAGAGGCGGACCACGGGCCGGCAGAATTTGTCCGGCAGAATTTTTTCTTTACAGTTAGAAAAGGATTGAAGCATTCATGAACATCTATGTGGGCAATTTGCCCTACAGCACCGACCGTGACGAACTGCGCGAAATCTTTGTTGCTTACGGCGAAGTCAGCGCCGCTCGCATTGTCACGGACCGTGAAACCGGTCGTTCCAAAGGATTCGGATTCGTCGAAATGCCTAACGACGCGGAAGCCAAAAGCTTTTTCACCTACGCCCGCGACCTTCCGGGCGGG
>JAKSOG010000169.1 GCA_024405715.1 Victivallaceae bacterium
TAGTTGCCGGGCGGCGGCGCCTGAAACTCCGGCACCGAGTATGACGATCATACGCTTCATCGAAAAGCCAGCTCGAGAGATATCGTTCGCCCGAATCAGGCATCAGTGCGACGATGGTCTTGCCCGCGAATTTTTCTTCCTTTGCCAGTTCCAGCGCGGCGAAAAGGGCGGCGCCTCCGGAAATCCCGATGAGCAGTCCTTCGCGTTTGGCGGCCAGACGGGCGATGCGTCCGGCGTCCTCGTGGCGGACGTCGAAAACCCGGTCGATCCGTTTGACGTCAAGTACGGATGGAATGAAATTCGCTCCGATGCCCTGCAATTTGTGGGGAGCGGCATTCCCCCCGGTCAAGCGCGGCGAATCCGCCGGTTCCACCGCGACGATCTGCACTTCCGGACGGCGTTCTTTGAGTACACCGGCGACTCCGGAAAGAGTCCCGCCCGTGCCGACTCCGGCGACGAAAACATCGATTTTGCCGTCGGTGTCGCGCCAGATTTCCTCGGCGGTCGATTTCCGGTGCGCGGCGCAATTGTCGGGGTTCTCGAATTGCTGGGGGATCCACGCACCGGGATTGGCGTCGCGCAGTTTTTCCGCTTCGGCGATCGCGCCCGCCATGCCGAGCGCACCGTCGGTGAGGACGAGTTCCGCACCGAAAGCCGCGAGCAGTTTGCGCCGTTCGATGCTCATCGAATCGGGCATCGTCAGGATCAACCGGTAACCTTTGATCGCCGCGGCGAGCGCCAGACCGATGCCGGTGTTGCCGCTGGTCGGCTCGATGATGAGCGCGCCGGGACGCAGATCTCCGCGCGCTTCGGCGGCTTCGATCATCGCGATGCCGATGCGGTCTTTGGATGAACCTCCGGGGTTGCGCGATTCCATTTTGGCGAGTACGAGCGCTTTCCCCTCGTTGAGTGCGTTGATCCTGACCAGCGGGGTGTTGCCGATCAGGTCGAGCGCGTTTTTCGCGTAATTCATAAAAGGATCTCCTCGTTGGGTGCGGAATCTTTATTCGTAATGGAGCGCTTCGATCGGGCCGAGTTTCGACGCTTTCCAGGCGTGGTAGAAGCCGAAAAGGACCCCGACCGCCGCGCTGACGGCGAAACTGGCGATCACGGCGCTGGGACTGGCGGCGATGGGCCAGCGCAGTTGCGATTCGACGAGCAGCGCCGTACCGTGACCGACGATGATGCCGATGATGCCGCCGAAAACGCAGAGTACGATCGATTCGACGAGAAATTGCTTGAGGATGTCGCGCGAACGGGCGCCGACCGCCATCCGCAGTCCGATCTCGCGGGTGCGTTCGGTGACGGAAACGAGCATGATATTCATGATCCCGACGCCTCCGACGATCAGCGAGATCATCGCGACGATCAAAAGCAGATTGGTCATCAGCGCGGAAGTTCCGTTGAGCATATTGAGGAAATCCGCGCTGTTGTGGACGCGGAAATCGTCGTCGATCTCGTCGCTCAATTTATGGCGTTCGCGCAAGAGGAGCGATATTTCGCGGACGGCGTCCGGCACTTTTTCGGTGGAAACGGCGGAAACGAGGATCTGCGTGATGAAGGTGAATTTCGGCGACCAGAGCCGGTCGCTGCTCAACGACGAAGATTGTTCGGGATAGAGGGCGATCCCCGAACCGCTGTAGATCGCGCCGGGCGTGCTGGACGCGGTACTCGACGTGTTGGCGGCGGCGCCGTTGCGGCGGCCGGTGATGCGCATACGCACGGTCGTCCACGGCGCGAGGATGACGTCGTCCTCGTCGCTGCCCCACATATTGGATCCTTTCGCCTGAAGGATGCCGATCACGCGAAACGTGGCGTTGCCGATGCGAAGTTCGACGTTCAACGGGGATTCGCCGTTGAAAAGTTCTTTCAACACGGTTTGTCCGACGAGACAGACGCGGGCGTTGGAATCGACTTCGCGCCGGGTGAAAAGTCTTCCCTCGGCGACGTCCCAGTTGCGGATTTTGAAATAATCGACGTCGACGCCGGTGATATTGGCGGGGACCCAGTTGTTGTTGCCGTAGATCAACTGGATGTTGGAAGCGCCGACGAGCGAGGAAACGTACTGTACGCTCGGACATTCGTGCCGGATCGCCTCGGCGTCGGCGGGAAGCAGCGAGATCCAGCTGCTTGTCCCCATGCTGATGCCGGCGACACGGCGCGCGCCCGCCATCACGGTGATGCTGTTGGCGCCCATTTTTTCGATGTTTTCGCGGATGGAACGGGCGGATCCGTTGCCGATTTCCATCATCGCGATCACGGCGGCGATGCCGATGACGATGCCGAGCGTGGTGAGGAGCGCCCGGGTCGGGTTGCGCAACAGGGCCTGGAGAGCGACGCTCGACGTATTGAGAAAACTCATTTTTCCGCCCTTTC
>JAKSOG010000017.1 GCA_024405715.1 Victivallaceae bacterium
TTCCGCCAGTTTTTCCTGATCCCACGTTTTCATCGTTTCGACCGTAACGGCATCTTTCAGATCGAAGCGGCCGCTGCGCGACCGCCGGAGTTTCGCCAACACGCCGCCGCAACCGAGTTTTGCGCCGACATCGTGGCAGAGGGCGCGCACATAAGTACCTTTGGAGCAGTCCAGTTCGAAATCAATTTCCGGAAGCGCGACGCGCGCGATGCGGATGGCGGAAATCAGGATCGGCCGCGGTTCCCGGGCGATTTCCACGCCTTTGCGGGCGAGTTCGTAGAGTTTTTTGCCGCCGACTTTGACCGCCGAGACCATCGGGGGGACCTGCATCTGCTCTCCGACGAAAGAAAGCAACGCGGCTTTTGCCGCTTCGGCGGAAACGTCCGCCGCACCCTTCTCCGAAACGACGGCGCCGTCGAGGTCGAAACTGTCGGTCTCCACGCCCAGACGGAGCGTCGCCTCATATGTTTTGTCGTCGCCGGAAAGTTTTTCGCTGAACGCGGTGAATCTGCCCAGCACCAGCACGAGCAACCCCGTCGCCGCCGGGTCGAGCGTACCGCAATGGCCGACTTTGGGCACGTTGAAGCGGCTCCGTACGAAATTCACCACGTCGAAACTCGTCCATCCCGACGGTTTGTCCACCGTCAGGATCCCCGAAACGTCGCAGACGGGAAGATGATGCCTTTTCGGATCGTAACGCATAAAATCCTCTTTTTTCATAATATAGCATAGAAAGACGCGCCGCGCCACGGACGAAAAAATTTTTTGCCGTCAACGGCGCAAAGCGCGGCGGGTGAAATCCGAAAATTCAGGAATTTTTTCTCCGAAAAGCGCCGGACGCTCCGAGGCGTTTCATCTTTTCAGGGCGTTCCGGGCGAAAAGGGCGTAATCCCCCTGCATCCCGTAAGCATAATCGCGCAGGATGATTTCCGCTTCGGCGCAACGCGGACTGCACGCATAGAGCGCCGCCGCGAGATAAAGTTCCTTGAGCTGGGCATTGCGGACGCCCGTATCGTTGCGTTCCGGACGGTTGGCGCTGAAAATGTCGTCGTACCCGACGACGGCATGCCCCGTCATCCCCGGACGCGCCAACGCTTTTTTGAGGGCCGGAACCGCCTTTTTGGACGGATGCCGCCGCAACGCGACCGACACGGCGCGGAAATGCGAAAACGCCGATCCCGGGGTCAGCGCTTCGATTTTCCCGATGAGCGCCGAAGCCAGATCCGTAAACCGGCTCGCCGCGAGGATCTCGACGTCAAGTACGCTCGCCGAGCGGCCGAATTGCCCCATTCCGCGGTAATCCCAGCCCTCGTCCCACTCCTTGCGGGCGATGTCGCGCCGCAAAAATCCGGCGCCGTCGCCGCAACCGAGAAAAGCGAGCAGACAACCGTCGGAAACGGAAGGATCTTTCCTGAAACGCGCGCGGATCTCCGGCAGATGCCGCCGGGGGTTCTGAAAAATTTTCGCGATCTCGCCGTGCGCTTCTTCCGGCAGGATGCGCCCGGGGGAATCGGTTTCCTGCAACCGTTTTTCTTCGAGGATGCCGGAAAGGACGAGTTTTCTCTGCAACGCGCGGACGTCGATGACGCGAATATCGCCGCCGTTTTTCGCGGCGGCGGCGGCGGCGAGCCCTGCGGCATATCCCTGATTGTGCACGTCCGGTTGCATCCGTATCAGCGGCATCGCGTCGCGCCGGGCGCTGACGGCAAGTCCCGTGACGGCGATGTTTTCAAGACCGCGCGGGAGCAACGCGCGCAACGGCACGGCGGCGCAGTGGGGATTTTCCGCCGCGGGTTGCAACAGAAACATCGGATGCACAACGAAACCGTGCGTATCGAAGTTGCTCCGCGCGACGATGATCGTATCGCGGTAGGTGCGGTGCGCGAAAAAGTCCGGCGCATCCAGAACGAGGTCGCCGACGATGCGGCGCCGTTCGCGCGTTCCCGCAAGCTGACTGCAGTCGAATTTTTCCTTGAATTTGTCGTGCGCCATCACGAACGCGCGGGTGAGATCGACCGCGTCGCAATTCATCACGAATTGATAATCGGTATTGTAATAACTCGTTCCGAGTTCCATCGGCGGGATCCCGGCGCCCTGTACGGCGAGTTCCCCGTCGACGTGGCGCGCGTCACATTCCGCTCCGGCGGCGGCGGCGACATCGGCGTTTCCGGTGGCGTCGACGACGCATTTCGCGCGGATGCAACCGGCTCCGTAAGGCGTTGCGACGATCGCGCCGAGGACTTTTTTGCCGTCGCGCCAGGCGCCGAGCACGAACGTATGAAGCATCGCGCATCCGCCGGAAGCGAGCAATTCTTTCAGGAAATAGGCGCTTTTCCAAAGCCCGTCGCAACGGTTGCTTTCGGCGGGGAATTTCGGATTTTTCCCCATCGCGAAAACGCCGCGGTCGATCTCATCGGAAAAACCGCACCGGTTGCCGTACCAGTAACTGGCGATGAATCCCGCCGTCGTCACGCCGCCGAGCCGGGCGAGATTTTCGACGAGAAGCACGTCGCATTTTTCGCGCGCGGCGGCGATCGCCGCCGGCGCTCCGGCGGTACCACCCCCTGCGACCAGCACGTCGCAGGTGTCGAGTTCGGGCAGCGTATCAAGTTCAAAATCGATCGCCTGCCGTTCGCCGAAGCGGAAAGATCCGTCGCTCCGCAAAAGAGTTCCCCGGCGCCGGATCGTTTTGCCTTGCGGATTCATTTGCGCCGCATCGGGGATCGCGGCGAAATCGATCTTGTCGCCGGGCGCGAAAAGTCCCGCGCGCGCCGATTTCCGGGGCAGAAAATCAAAATCGAAAATCACTTTGTCGCCGACGGCGACGAAATTTTCCTGCCAGGCGTCGCGCCGCATCGCGTTTTCCGCCGCAAAAAGTTCCCGTTCCGAAACGGCGGGCAACTCGAAATCCCGTTCGATGCGGTAGAGCGGATATTCTTTTTCGCCTTCGCGGATCGCGTTGAAAACGCGCGTCACGGAAAAACCCCGCTTGCGTTTCGCCCGTCCGACGGCGAAAAGGGTCGCCCGGTGTTTCCCGGGAAGGATCTTTTTCCCCCGGGCGCCCGAAAGTTTCAGCGCGACGCCCGTCGCATCGACGACCGCGCCCGCCGCGATCGCCTGAAATCCCGACGGATCGCCGAAAACAACGCCGTTGACGCGTTTTTTCCGGTCTTGCGTCAGCGCGACGACATGCGTCTGATAGAGGAAACCGACGTTCGCATCAACGAGCATACGGTCGAGCGCCGCTTTGATCTCTCCGGGATTGCGCACCTTTTCGTCGCCGAAAAGTTTTTTGTAGGCGGCGCTTTTTTTCCCCGCGAGATCGAGCGTCGCCGTCCATTCTTCGCCGAAAAAGGTGTACGGCGTAAGAATGAACGTCCGTTTCCCGGCGCGCGCCGCTTCAAGCGCGAGGACGATGTTTTCACAAGTGCCGCCGACAAGCAGAAGATCGACGCCGAAAATCACCGGGACGCGGACTTTCATTCGGACTATTTTCTTATTTTACGAAGCCGTTGTCGTTTTCATCGACTTTGGCGTTATGCACATCCTTGTAGAGTTGCACCGCGTCTTTCAGACCTCCGCAGACGATCCAGATCGTGCAGACCGTTCCGAGGAAGAAGTAAAGCGCGACGTTGCGCCAGAAATAAATCACGATCCATGCCTGGTCATGCGCTTTGAGGTAATCCCCGCAGATCGCGAAAAGCGTGACCACCGCGAAAACGATCCAGACGCCCATGATGATCGCAAAGGAAGCGTACATCAGGAAACGCTGGAAAGGCGTGTGTTCGGGCGAAACGCCGAAAAGCCGGCTCCAGGTGAATTTCGGTTTTTCCGGAGCGGCGACTCCCTCCACGGCATACTTGCCGCGGTGCAGAAGTTGATCCATGTTGTGAACGTGTTTCGGTCCGAGGAGCGAAACGAGGATGTAACTGCCGCCGGCGGCGATCATCGTCGTCAAAGTCAAAATGTGCGACGGGATCGGGAATTTGTCGAGATGCGCCGCGAGATACTGCCAGTCGGGGAAAAGCCGGTGGAGCCACATCCCCGTATGCGGCCAGGACGATTGCAGGATAACGCCCCCGAGACAGATGATCGTGCCGAGGATCATCGCCGTCCACGCGGCGCAGGTCGAACCGCGTTTCCAGTAAAGTCCGCCGATGACGACCGCGCCCGCGCCGCCCATGTAAATGGCGCCCGTGATCATGAAATACATGTTGATGAAGTCTTTCAGCGGGAAAAGCCAGCTGAAAAAGAAAGCGAAAAGCGCCACGCCGATAATGCCGAGCCGCAGATAGAGCAAATGCTTTTTCGGTTCGAAAGGTTTTTTCCGGATCGGCATGACGATGTCCTGAATGAAGATCGTGCCCCAACTGTGCATGTAACTCGAATCGGTCGTGATCGTTCCCGCCAGGACGCTGACGATGAAAAGTCCGAAAAGTCCGGCGGGCAGAACCTGCGCAAGAAACATCGGCACGCGCATCTGGTTCTGCGTGGCGACGTCGGTAATCAGAGCGAGTTTGGCGTTGACCGGAGCGACGAGGTCGGCGTATTGCGGCAGATGGAAAGCCGCATAAGCCGCGAGCGGGATCCACACGGCGATCATATAATAGGCGTAACTTTTCCACCGGCTGTAAATGCCGGACATCAGTCCGTCGTGCGGGGTTTTCGCCGCCGCGTTGAAACCGCCGCCGCCCTGCCAGCAACCGCGGCTGTAACAGTTGAAAAGGATGAGGATCACATAATACCAGATATTGAACCCGTCCGCATCAAAGGCCTTGAAAGGGTTGACCATCGACTTGGTCGCGGAATCCGGCGCGGCGAACATCCCCGCCGTGAGGTCCGACCAGCCGAAGCGGTACGCCATATAATAAAGCAGCACGAGAAATCCGATCATCGCGATCATATTCTGGAAAAATCCGGTAACGAGGATGCACACCTGCCCGCCGATGCAGGCGATCGAGCAACCGATCGCGATGAAAATAAAGATGACGAGCGGGAAAAGTCCGATCTGCATTCCGCAGACGGAAACTTTTTCCGGCAGATCGAGCAGGGCGATCATGCACCGCGCCGTCACCATCGGGAAAACGCCGTAATTGAGCACGCCGCTTATCCAGCAGAGGAAACCGGCGAAAAGACGGAATTTGCGGCTGTACCGCTCTTCGAGGAACTGCGCCAGCGTCAGCGCCCGCGTCTGCCGCAACCGGTACTGGACGAAACCGAAAAGCGTCAGCACGATGCTGATGGGCAATCCGAGCGTACTCCACCAGGAGGAGGAAATCCCGTTGTTGTAAGTCGTTTCAAATGCGCCGATCAGACCCGACGCCGCGATCATCCCCGGCGCGATCGCCAGCATATAACCTCCGGCGAGGCGGTTCGCCGCCATAAAGTCGCTTACTCCGCGCACAAAACGCTTGAAGTACCACGTCAGGAAAAAGACCATCGCCAGCATCAGTCCGACGATCAACCAGTCCACCGGATGCAAATTCATCCCCGCCTCCTTTCCATAAATAAAAATATGGTTAAATCGTTTCCCGATCAAAAACCCGGTACGCCGATTTCAATTTTTCCACCGCGTTTTTCATGCCTTCCGGCGCACGGAAAACGGCAGTCCCGGCGACGAGCCAGTTTCCACCGTGCGCGGCGACCTCTTCCGCCGTCGCCGGAGCGACGCCGCCATCCACTTCGAGGATGACGGGCAACGCACGGCGTTTGATCTCGCGCCGGATGGCGGCGAGTTTCGGCATCATTTCATGCATAAAATGCTGTCCGCCGAAACCCGGTTCGACCGTCATCACCAGAACGAGATCCACCCGGTCGAGATAGGGAAATATCTTTTCCGCGGACGTGCCGGGTTTCAGAGAGATCCCCGCCGCGACGCCGAGTCTTTTCAATTCGTCGATGACTTCGTCGGGATCGTCGTCGCTTTCAAGGTGAAAGGTGATGAGATCGCTCCCCGCGTCGGAAAAAACTTTCGCGTATTGTTTCGGATGCGAGATCATCAGATGCGCGTCGAAAAAAAGATCCGATTGTTTACGCAGACTTTTGATGACCGGCACGCCGAACGAGATGTTCGGCACGAAATGTCCGTCCATCACGTCGAGGTGGAGCACTTTCGCGCCGGCTGCTGCGGCGGCGGCGCATTCTTCGCCGAGCCGGTTGAAATCCGCCGCAAGGAGCGACGGGGCGACGACGACTTCGTCGCGGGGGATGTCGGCAATGGAATGCATAACCTTTTTTCCCTTTGCGGTTTATGAAAGTTTTTCCACGATCTTGGCGAACGCCGCCGCCGTCGGCGAAGCGGCGAAACGACGGATAAAAGGCGTACCTTCGTCGCCGCCCTGACAGATGATCGGATCGATCGGCAGTTTCCCGAGCAACGGCACGCCGAAACGTTCCGCCAGCTCCTCTCCCGCGCCCGACGAAAAGATCGCCGTTTCCTTGCCGCAGCAGGGACAGACGAACGTACTCATATTTTCAACGATCCCCGCGACGTTCAGTTTCAATTCGCGGCAGAACGTCAGCGATTTCGCGACGTCCGTCGCCGAGATTTGCTGGGGAGTCGTCACGATGACCGCTTCGGCGTTTTCGCCCGCGAGCAACTGACACGCCGTCAGCGGCTCGTCGCCCGTACCCGGAGGCGCGTCGACGACGAGGGCGTCGAGCGTACCCCATTCGACGTCGGTGATGAATTGGTTGATCGCGCTGATTTTCATCGGTCCGCGCCAGACGACCGCGCTGTCGGGCGATTCCAGCAGGAAACCGATGCTGACGACCTTGAGACTTCCGATTTCGGCGGGAAGCATTTTCCCCGCGCCGGAAACTTCCGGCCGGTAGGATTCAAGTTTCAGCATTTTGGGTACGCTCGGGCCGTGGATATCGACATCGAGCAGGCCGACTTTTTTGCCTTGCAACGCAAAACTCAACGCGAGATTGACGGCGACGGTGCTTTTGCCGACGCCGCCTTTCCCGGACATAACGATGTAACGGCGGCCGATCGTTTCCAGCGCTGCGTGGACTTTGCATTCCTGCGACCCGTGCTCGAGACGGCACTCGTCGCAACTTTTCCCGGAGGGACAATTCGACATATCGGAGATCCTTATGATGCGGGTGATTTTTTCCAGACCGTATAATATACCCGCCCCCGCGCTTTTTGCAATATTCCGGTACGGTTTTTCTCACCGGAATGCGGCTTTTTCTTATTCCGAAACGACTTTTCTTTGAAGCGCATTTGAAAGTCGTCCGCGCAAATGCTATTATAAGAAATGTACCGTTTTATGTGATTTTTACCACAAACCCCTATGGAGGCAATGCCGATGAAAAAACTTCTGCTGGTGATGTTGCTGACGTGCGCGCTCGTGACGAGCGTTTCCGCCGGCAAGAAAAAACGACCCGAAACAGTCGGAGAGAAAGGTCCGAAGATCGTTGTTTTCAACGCCGGACGTCCCTGGATGGGACAGAGCATTTCCAATCTGCTGGCGACCTCGGGATGCCGCGCGGTCTGTGTCGACAGCCGTTATCTCGACGGGTTCGGCGGCGCGTCCATCAAAGTGAATATGACCGACGTCCGGGAACCCGAACCGTGGGACGGCATCACGCCGGCGCTGAGCCAGCTTTCCACCAAAAAACTCGTCGTTTTCCACGACTTCAAGGATGAAAATCTCACCAAGATGCTGACCCCCGAACGCATCGCGCAACTCCGCGCTTTCGTCGAAAAGGGCGGGCATATCCTTTTCACCATCCACACGCCGTTTGAAGTCGGCGACCTCCTGCCCGTCAAACTGGGCGAATACGAAAGCGTCGAAGGCGAAGACTACGTCGCCAAACGTCCCTCCGCGCCCGAATTCGCGGCGTTTCCCGAAACGATGCCGGTCTTCAAACAGTTCCGCCAGGCGGTTCCCGTCGACGGCGCCGAAGTGCTGAGCAACATCACGATCAGAGGTTATACCGCGGCGCCCTACCTCGTCCGCAAAAAACTCGGCGAAGGATCGGTCACCTTTTTCAACGGCGAATACACCTACGCGCACCAGTTGAAAGAATTTTCCAACTGGGCTTACGGCGCGGCGTTTTTCTGCGCGGTGGCGGCGAATGCCGGCGACATCAAACTCGACGCCGAGAAAAAGATCACCGTGATGCAGCCGATCCCCGGACGGAATGAAATCGGCGAAGTTTCCGTCGCCGTCAAATCCCCCGTCATCGGCATCACGCCGAACGACGCGGCGGTCTCCGTGGCCGACAACACGGCGACGTTCGGCAACGGTTGCAAAATAACGCTTTCGCCGCTCGGAAGCGTTTCGGTTTCCTATCCCGGAGTGGAAAATCCGCTGATCCGCAAATACAACATTCCCGAGATCAGTTATTCGACCGACCGGAGTTTCTTCGACGACAAGACCGCCGAGGCCACCGACGCCGCCGCGACGCTGACCGCCGCCGACATCAAGTGGCAGGTCGCTTCGTTCACCGCCGAAGGCAACACCGCCGTCATCACCTACACCGCGCCCGATTCCGAGATGCGCTGGATCTTCACCGCCGGAAAACTTGATCTCGACGGTCGCGAATACGCGGGCATCGCCGACCGCGTCGAGATCGTCAAATGTCCGCTTTACCTCAACGCGCTCTCGTTCAAGGCGGAATTGACGCCGCCGGAACCGCTTTTCGCGCGCCGCAATTCCTGCTATTCGCCGCCGCGCGGCTATTCGGATTTCGATATGAGCGGCAAAACCGACGGCGACACCAGCAACTGGTCGTTCTTCGGCTCCGGTCAGCCGTTTGAACTTGTCGCCTGCCAGAACGGCGTATACCTCGCTAACATCGAGGAAGCCGAAAGCATGACGGCGCAACTGATCCGCAAAAAAGGTTCCGCTTTCATCGACAACATCCGCAACGTCGGCGTCGGTCGCGTCCACGCTCCGGTGGCGACGAAAAACTACTGGCACTGGTTCAGCGCCGGTCCCGAACGCGGCCACAACGAATATCTGGCGATGTATCAGCTGCAGCGCCGCGATCTGCGCCGCAAAGCGGGGTTGAAAGAACTGCCCGCGTATCCGATCTGCCGCTATTCGCACCAGATCTCCAAAGAAGAGCAGAAAGCCGTCCGCGACGCCGCGATCAAGGCGGGCTACCGCTTCCTCGCGCTGCCCGGCGTCGAAGAACCGCCGGATCATTCGTACAGCCCCGACCGGCATCCGATGTTGCAGGAATTGCAAGCCGCCGGCGTCGGCGCCCACATCTGGACGGCGGGAAGTTACGTCCAGGGCGACGGCGGATGGATCTATCAGAACCATCCCGAATGGTTCGTCCGCGACAAAAACGGCAAGATTTTCGCCTATGCGGGCAAGCGTTATCCCGTCATCGACGTGAACAACCCGGAATTTTTCGAGTGGTATTGCAGCATCGCCAAGCCCGCCATCGAGCGCGGTGTCAAATGGGTCTACCGCGACATGGACGGCGCCGCCGCCGGAGCCGTAAACTACGCCAAAGAGGAAAGCCCCAACGGCATGGCGTCGCAGATCAAATTCTACCGTTTCTTCCACGAGAACGGCTGTCGCGTCGCGATCGAAGGGATGAATCCCCTCGCGCTCGACGAATACTGGTACCGTCCGGCGCTCTACAAGCCCTTCACCGGCAATGAATTCTGTCTCGTCGGGAGCGTGCCGTCGGCGAACTTCCACGAAGGACTGGAACTTGATTTCTTCCGCACGGGCATGTTCGGGTGCTTCCCGATCACGGAACTTTCCGGCTACACCTTCCAGTTCGACCGCGTCAAAGACGAAGTCGTGCGTGCCAACCGGATGGTTTCGCTCGTGCCGAAATTCAACGAAACGCTCGATCACGTCGGAATGCCTTTTATCCGCGAAACCGAATTCGGCACGACGTGGATCGGCGACAAGGGCGGCGCGCTCCTTTTCTGGAATCCGGCGAAAAAGGTTACCGTCGAACTTCCGGAAGGATGGAAGATCCGCGGCGTCGAAGGCAATGTGCTGACCGACGTCCAAGCCGACGCGATCTATCTGCTTGAGAAAAAATAAGGGATTTCCCGTTCCTTCCGCCGCACGCCCTGTCGCGTGCGGCGTTTTTTTTACGGAGGACGGTATCCGGGAGGAATTTTTTACGCGGCAGGGGCTTCCCGTTTGAATTTCCGCAGGTAAAAGTGAAACATCAGGATACTGCATCCGGCGGAAAGCGCCCAGGAAACGGGATAGGACCAAAAGAGCAGATCCCAGTCGTGCCAGCGGGTCATCAGCGTCTCGATCCACGCGATGCGGAAAAGACAGACGCAGACAAAGACCAGGATCGCCGGTTCGAGCGTTTTGCCGAATGCGCGGATCGCGCCGGTCGCGGTGTCGGAAACGCCGATGATGAAATAAGTCGAGCAGAGGATGACGAGCCGCGCGGCGCCGTAGTCGATAATCGGCGCTTTATCCGTAAAGATCGACAACAATTCCGTGCGGAAAAAGAGCGCGATCATCCCCGCCGCCAGCAAAATGACGGCGCAGTCCGCGAGACAAATGCGGAGACTGCGCAGGATGCGGTCGAATTTTTTCGCTCCGAAATTCTGCCCGACAAACGTGAGCACCGTCTGATGAAACGCCCAGCTGTTGATATAGACGATCCCTTCGATGCTCGCAGCGGCGGTGGAACCGGCGATCGCCGCCGTGCCGAACGAGTTGACCGTGGACTGGATCACCGCGTTGGAAATGGCGTAACAGGAACTTTGAAATCCGGCGGGGATGCCGATCTGAAAGATCTTTTTGAGCATTTCACGGTCGAAGTGGATCAATTTGAGCCGGAGCGTGATCGGGACGCGGGCGAGCACAAGCGCCCGGAAAACGAGAAACGCCGCGACGCCCTGCGAGATCAATGTGCCCAGCGCCACCCCCGCGACGTCGAGTCTGCAGAAAACGACGAAAATCACGTTGAGAACGACGTTCAAAATGCCGCTGATCGTCAGATAGTAAAACGGTTTGCGGGTATCGCCGACCGCGCGGAGGATGCCGCTGCCGAAATTGTAGACGGCGATGAAGGGCGTCGCGCCGAAAACGATGATAAGATAAATGCGCGCCCGCTCGAAAATTTCCGGCGGCACGCCGCTTATGTCCAACAGAAAGTTGGCGAGCGCGATCCCGAGGATGCCCAGAAAGACGCCGCCCGCGACGGCGACCCCGATGCTCGCGTGGACCGCCCGGGCGCAGCGGCGGAAATCTTTCGCGCCGAAATACTGGGCGACCAGCACGTTGGCGCTGATGGAAAACCCGATGAAAACGTTGATCAGCAGCGCGGTCAGCGTGTTGGTCGCGCCGACCGCCGCGAGCGATTCCGGGGAGGAACAGCGGCCGACGACGATCAGATCGGCGGCGTTGAAAAGCAGTTGCAGGATGTAACTCAGCGCCAGAGGAAAAAAGAAAACAAGGATCTTCCCGAAGAGCGCGCCTTCGGTCATATCCACCATTTTGATCTGCCGTTCCATCGTCCGGGATCCTTTCCCTGCCGTCCGGCGGTCTCCGTGCCGCGGTGCATAATATAATGCCGGAGCGCAAGGTACGCAAGTTGACAAAGCCTTTTCGTCGTGGTATATTGGCGGCGTGATCCATCTTGTTCCATACGGGAGAAAAAAAATGAAGTTTCGTGTTTTACGGGAAAAAGCGACGGCGTTTTTCGGATTGTGCGCGCTCTCCATTTCCGTTTCCGCGGCGGAAGGAGTCCCCGCCAAACGGACGACGCCCGACCGGGAAAAAATCGACGTCGGCAAGGCGGTCGAGATCGTCTATCCGGAAGGGGAAACCGTCGAATGGTACGGATACAAGCGGCATAACTTCGTTCTGGACGGGCACAAAGGATTCATCGTCGAGCCGCGCAATCCCGCGCCGGGACTGCCGTGGTGCTGGTGTCTGCAATGGCCGGAAGCTTTCGTCCCCCGCACGCCGGCGCTGAAACTCCTGGAACGCGGATTTCATCATGTGCATCTGGACGTTTTCGAGTCGAAACTGAATCCCGACGGCGTCAAAACGCTGGAAAAATTCTACGCCTTGCTGCAGACGATGCATTTCCACAAAAAGGCGGCGCTGATCGGGATGAGTTACGGCGGTCTTTTTTCGTTGCGCTGGGCGGCGGAGCATCCGGAAACCGTCGGCGCGATCTATCTCGACGCCCCGGTATGCGATCTCGGCTTCTGCTGTAACCGCGACCTCTCCAATTCGACGCGGGAAAACCTTTCCGGCTGGGAAAAAAGCGCGGGGACCCTCGCCGCCGCCTACGCGACGACGCCGGAAAAACTATCCGGTCATAAACTTTCGCCGCTCAACAATGTTCAGCCGATCGCGGATGCGAAGATCCCGGTCCTTGCCGTCCGCAACGGGCAGGACCGCACCGTGCCGCCGGAAACGAATCTCGACGTCTGGGTCGAGCGATTCCGCGCCGCGGGGGGCTTTGTCACGGTCATCCGCCGGGATTTCTACGGCCACCATCCGCACGGGATGGACGACCCGCAAATGCTGGTCGATTTCATCCTGCGGCACTATCCGGCGTTTTAAGTACCGCCGCCGGGAAAGACGGCGCGCGGTGCGCTTACTCGATGACGATCTTCCTTTCGGGAGCGGTCGTTTCGGGCGCTTTGGGAACGAAAATCCTGAGAACGCCGTCCTTGTAGGTCGCTTTGATCTTGTCCAAGTCGGCGCGGGAAGGAAGTTTGACGCGCTGGACGAAACGGCGGCACGGTTTTTCACCGTTTTTGCCGTCGGTTTCCGGTTTTCCGGGGACTTCCTCCGGCGCGATCGAGATCGAGAGGATGCCGTTTTGCACGGAAAGGTCGAATTTTTCTTTGGCGACGCCGGGGGTCGCCATTTCGACGGTCAATTCCCCGTCCGTTTCCCGCATCCGGAATCCGCACCGCGAAACACCTCCGGGGAACCGCCCGTCCTCCGCGAAACGGCGGCATTCGCGGAAAAACGGATCGTCGCCGAAAAAGCCGGAACCGTCTCCGGCGCACACGGGCAAAACGGCCGCCGCACCCAACAGCAACCCTGAAGCAAAATTTTTCCAGGCAATCATTTCAAAACTCCTTTCTCTTCGGTGAGACGCCGCGCCGTTTCCGCGTCGAAACCGTAGATGCGGATCAGAACGTCGGCGACGGCATCCTGCGGGATACCGGAACGGCGTATTTTTTGCAGTGCCGCGGCGAGATCCGTTTGTTTTTGTCGTTTTTCCGGTTTCATATGCCTTTCCGATAATATAGCGCGCACCGGAAAAAACGCAAACGGAAAATCAGCGGGACGCAGGATGCGGCCAGTCGATGCACAAATTGAAACATCCCAAACCGAACGCGCCGAGTTCATATTCGTTGTAGATCATATGCAGACCGTCTTCCGCGAAATAAAAATTTTCCGTCGGCTCCGGCAGACGGTCAAGCTCTTCGGGGGAAGCGCCGATTTTTTTGAGGTGCGTTTCGAGCGTTTTGCGGAGTCGTTCCGTCAATTCGGCGCGCCGTTCTCCGGGAGCGATGTCGTCGAGCGTCACTTTTTTGCCGCTTGTTCTTTCAAACGATGCGCCTTGAAATATGCGTGTCCCGTGGGCGCCGCCGAGATAATAATATTTTTCGATGAGGACGCTGACGATCCTGCCGTCGATGAAAACGACGTTTTTGTCCGTTTTATCGGTGAAGGCTCCCGCCTGATTCGTCGCGATGAATCCGTATTCGTCGCGCAATCCCGCGATGTCGATCGCTTCGGAAACGAAAGGATCGCTTTTCAGATCGAAACCGGCATCGCCGAAAAGCGGCGGCGACGGCGCTTCGTTTTTCAAGTCCGCGGCGCACGATGCCATGACCGTCCAAAGCGCGGCGGCGGCCGCCGCCGCGCGGAAGCGTTTCAACGGTACCATATCACGGGCCCGCAGTTGCGTCGCGGCATTTCGAGGAGCGGCACCCACGTCGGCGCGGGCGAGACCTGAACGCGGTTCGGCGCGGGGATCCAGGAGCCGTCGTAAAAGACCCAGCCGTTGTAATAGCCGCAGCGCTGATTTCGGAAAATGTACGTCTGACTGCACGGCTGGGCGTTTTCCATCTGCACGACGGTCGCGTATTGCGTCGCCGTGATCGTCGTCCGGTTGACCGGAGTACTTGCGGAACAAGATGTTTCCGCCGGATAATAATGGCGGATCGCTCCGTCGGACTGCCGGACCATCACGGTGCGGTCGCCGAAATTGACGACGCCGTCAATGATGTCGCAGGTACCTTTCAGGACGACCGTACACGCCGCGCCGACCGTGTCGAAGGCGGCGCCGACGACATTCGGTTTTTGTTCGACGACATAGACGTCATCGGCAAAAAGCGAGACGGCAAGACAAACAAATGCGATGGGAAGAAACGTCTTTTTCATTTTCGCGGCGACTCCGTTTTCGGGTGATTGAACAACTGAATAATGATCGGATGATGATAAATGGATTCAAGGATCCAAAAAATTTTTCTCATAGCGTATCCTTTTCTCCGGTCATTTTTTCAACGGATTTTTCAGGTATTCCGCATATGCGACCTTAAAGAGCGACATATTGAAGACGAATTCCGGTTCCGGCCGTTTTTCGATTCTGGCGACGGCGCATTCCTCAAAATGCTTTTTGACGTATACCCCCAGTGCGCCCGTAATGCTTCCGGCGACGGACGCGTTGACGGCGTTGCCGAGCGCGGGGATGATCTTCAACAGACTCGACGCGGTGAAAACGCCGATGATTTTGAGGACGAAAGGCGTCATCGACATTTTGACGGCTTCCTTGTTCAATCCGTAAAGACCGGCGAGCGAAGCGATCATTCCGATCTGCATCGGGACCAGGATCGCCGCGTCGGAAAGCGGCAGCGAGATCGCGCCCGCGGCGGCGGCGGCGGCGACGGCTCCGGCGATGATGGTTTTCGCCGCGCCGCTTTTGGCGTACACGGCATTGATTTTCGCTTTTTCGTCGATCCGCTGCGCCGAGATGAAGGCGTCCTTGTATGCCTCGGGGAGCAGTTTCCAGGAAGCGGCGACCAGATCCCGGCAACCGGGTTTGCCGCCGCGCGTGGAAGTAAACACGATGCGCTCTTCCGGGACTCCGGCGTCGGTCAGGATCTGTATGAATCGCGCTTTTTCGTCCGCTTCGAGATATTCGCTTTTGGTGATAACGACGATGACGTCGTCTCCGGCGAAAACGCCGCGGCGGTTGAAAACGTTGCGGATAAGCGCGAGATCGCAGTCGGTCACCCGGGCGCCCGGCGCCTGAATGGCGTACCAGACCAGATGGATGTGGTTGTCGACGTCGGGGTCGCTCTGCCGGTCGCGGACGAAATCCCGGACCGCATCCCGGAATTCCGATTCCGTCTGTCCGGATTCCAGCCCTTTGGAATCCCAAACGCGGATGACATCGTTTTCGTAGCAGGCGAAACCTTGCGTCGTCGGTTTGCCGAAACCGATCGCGTTGTCGGGGACGATGTCGCCGAGGATCGCCTTGACGAGGGAAGTTTTGCCGACGCCGGTGTAACCGCAGATCAGCACGTTCGGCCGTTTGCCGAATTTCCGGCGGGCTTCCGCAAATTTTTCATTGAGTTCCTTTTCGGGGTCGAAGTCGTCCATTTTCCGCAATGCGTCGTCGTTTTCGGACGAACCGGCGACCTCGCGGACGATGAATTTTTCCGGCACGGCGCCGTATTCGCTGTGCATAAAATCTTCAAGTTCCGCCAACGTTTTGACGTTGTCGGCTTTCAAGGCGGCGGCGATCATCGCGACGGAATCGGGAAAGATCCGGTCGGCGTTGAGGATGCCGAGCATCGCTTCCGGGAAAGCGACCGCCGCATAATTGCGTACGAAAACGCGGCATTCCCCGAATTTTTCAAATGCGAAAGCATGCGGGACTCCGGCGTCGGAAACGCTTAATACGACGCGGTGCGACACATAAAAACCGGCCTTCCCGTTTTCGGAAAACAGGATCGCTCCGAATCTCATTTCATCCATCATCGGGTTTCCTCCTTTTGCGTCAATTGATTACGGACTTCGGCTTTCAGCGCCTGAACGATACGGAGCAGTCGCGCAAGCTGGGTCGCGACCAGATCGTCGACGTCGGGGGATTCGAGCATCCAGTCGCCGAGTTCGGCGGGAAATACCGCCGCTTCGCCGTCGGTGAGCAGCCGCAGGTCGTTTTCGATGATCCGCAGCGAACGGGCATATGCGTTGATCCCGGAAATCGCCTGCACCCGATCCGGGCACGAGCCGACCGATGACGCCGCATACCACGCATCGCCGATCTGCTGAAAATCCTCTTCAGCAAGCGTCAACCGATAATATAAATCCAAAAGCATTTCGCGAAAAAGCACCTTTCCATCATATTCGTTTTGATTTGTCATACTGTTTCGTCGCTCCTAATATATAAATCCGCACTCGCGCCAAAATGTGTCAGGGCAAAACGGCGGGGTCGGTTTTTTTGCTGTTCACGACGCGCCCGGCACCGGTTTCACGTTGAAAAAGATCGTCGAAAAATCCTTTCCGCCGGATCTTTTCCACCAGATCGCGGTCTTTGACAAACGTGTCGACGTTCTGCGTTGAAAGGATGCGGGAAACCGGTACGAGCCGGAGTTCGCGGGTACGGGCAAGATATCCGCAGACATACCAGTCGCCGCGGTAAAAAACCAGAGTATGGGGTTCGATCTCGCACGCGGAAACTTTGTCGCCGGAGCCGACGAAACCGGCGCGGATCGTATTGTTGTAACGCCACGCCGTGAAGATCCGCTTGAAAATTTCCGGATCGATCTCGGCGGTGACCCCCGATGCGCAAAAAATGGAATCGAGCATCGCGCGGTTGAAAAAATCCCCGTTCCCGGCGGCGAGCACCTGATCGATGGCGTCGCCGACGTCCCGGTTGAGCGGAGGAGGCAGAATATCCTGGGCGAGATGGGTGCCGAGCATCGCAAATTTTATGAAGTCCTCCTCGAAAACGGGAGCGTTGAATTCCCAGAAAGGATCGGTCAGTTCGTAGCCGCGGTTTTCGGGATTGTATTCGAGCGGCGCGTGAAATTTCGTGATCAACTCGCTGATGTCGCGGGCGATCGTGCGTGAACTGCACCCTTTCAGATCGTCGTCGGCGTCCCGGTACTGCAGAAGTTTTCTGGAAAAGCTTTCCGCATTGGGATAATTTCCTTTTTTGGTCTCGGCGAGGAATTTGACTTTTCTCACCAGCGAATCATTTTTTCCCATAACTGCCCGGCTCCGCATTTTTTATGCTTTTCACAATATTTTTTCATCCGTTCAGCAAGATGCGCTTTGCGGACGAACACTTTAAAATCCTTCATCCCGCGTTCGAATTCGCGCCGGCTTTGTTTCAAGTCGCGCAGAAGTTCTTCCGGTTTGATCGAGTCGTCGGCTCCTGTCATTTGTCGTACCATATTCAGAGTTTGGTGACTTTCATTTTTCCGCCGCAATGCGGACAGCGTCCGGCTCCGCGAAGCACATAGGGAAGTATCTGTATGCCACCGGGCAGAAATACGTTCAGCAGATTGATTTTGCGAGGTTTCGTGAAGCCGCATTTTTCGCATTGGATGATGAATTTCGGCAGAAAAAAAGGCATGATGGTCATGGTGTCGTTATCCTTTCCGGAATAGCGTTTCAATCGGGTATTTCGACCCAGCGTTTGTAATGGCAATCCGAGGAACGGTGCGCGGGATAATTCGCCCCCATGCGGAAGATCGGTTTGAGCGAACAGCGGCCGTAGGGATCATCGTATTCGATCATCAGCGTGCGGCCGATCATTTTCACCCGCCGCGGGCAGTCGAAATACTGGCAGGTCAGGCAAGTTTCGCGATAAAAGTCGATGCTGTGCATTGAGTTTTTCCTCCATAAAAAAAGTTGTCGTTCCGGCATCGCCGTCAGATGATGGCGGGCATGATGGAGCCCCATAAATTTTCTTTCGGCCGACGCTTTTCGATCAGCCCCTCAAAAAAGCGCACTTCGATCCGGCGGCTGGACGCTTTCCGGAACCGGTACGTTTCCTCGCGGTTGCCGCGGTGACAGCGGAAAACAAAAACCGCATCATCGCCTTCGTTTTCGAGCGTCGCCTCGTCGATGATAATATAGCGCCAGCTCAGGTCTTCGACAAACCAGCGGAAAAGTTCTTTGCGGTCGCGCGCACCGCGCCGGTGACGCCACGCCGACCGGAGCCGCCCGAAAAGCGGGGAAGGAAATTCACATATAACGCTCATACAAGATATCCTTTTTTTCCGATATGGCTTGGAGCCCGCCCGCCGGACGTTCCGGCGGGCGGAGGAGAAAGGCGGGATCAAATCTTTCTCGTGGAAATGATTTCGATTTCGCATCCCGGGTGACGGGTTTCCAGAATGTCTTTGATCTCGAAGTAGTCGTAATCACCGTTGAGCGTGGTAGCGGTGCCGCCGCCGCCCGTGCGCTGCCCCGACGGAGAATACTTGATGTACCGGTAACTGACTTGTGTGCGAACTCCCATTTTCAAACCCTTTCTTTATTTTTTGCGATGCGGACGATCCGCATCGGTTTTCCTTGCCCGTGATTTTTTCGGCGGCAAACGCCGGGTCGTCAATATAAACCGTCTTCGGGATCGTCCTCGTCCATCCGGTCTTCCTCCGGCAGAGCGAGGTCTTTCTCCCAATACGGACGGTCGTCGAAATCATTCATCCGGGCTTCCCGCGCCCGTTTCGCCAGGATACCCTTTATGATGGTCTTGTCCATGCCCGGCAGACCAAATGAATCGCACTTGCGCCGCAACTCGTCATCCGACATCTGCTCGTACAACATTTGCTTGTCGCGCATTTCCACCAGTTTTTCCGCCCCTTTTTTGACGACGTCCCAAAATCCCATTTTTCCGTCCTTTCCGATGTTTGATCGGCCTCATGGCTTGCGCCACACGTTATTCACATCGGCACATTGCCGTGTCGTTGATAGAAGATATCACCCCACCTCTGCCAAAAGCTGTCATATCAAATTTTTCCGGGGTTCTCTTCCTCGCCGCCGCATCCGGAGTCGTCAAAATGATGGACCCCCAATTGCTCGGCGAAATGCCTGACTGCGCGCATCGCACGGACGCGCCGTTTTTCTTCGTCATCGTCTTCGTCATCGTCGTCCGTTTCAACAGCATCATCAGCAGCATGATCAGCGTCATCGTCATTCTCCTCGTTGTCTTCCTGATCTTCGACCAGGACTTTTTCCTCGCCCGGTTTATCCATATTAGGTGATAATGCTCTCAATATCGGTATCTTCTTGATCAATTCTAACGTGACAGGATCATAGGCGGGATGCTCGACCGGTTCGTCCAATTCGTCCTCGTCTTCGTCATCGTCGTCCGTTTCAACAGCATCATCAGCAGCATGATCAGCGTCATCGTCATTCTCCTTGTCGCATTCCGGAACTTCGTCCGGAACTTTGTTCGCGTCCAGTTTATCCATCAAATTTTTGACACACTCGCCGAAATCGTTTTCGTCAAAATCGTTGAACTTTAAAGGGACGGGATCATCGGCGGGATGTTCGTCCATTTCATCCTTCTCGCGCCACATTTTGACGGCGGAACGGAATGCGTTTTCGCACGCCCGGTCAAATTTACTGCCAAAAAGTTTTTCGGTGACGTGCGGTTTTTTCTCGAATTTTTCGTGATTCCGGTAACAATTTTCGCGCTGTGCGGATTCGTTGCCGCACGCCGCCGCGACTTTGCGTAAGTCGTCGGAAGTATACTGCCGCCCGTCGCTGCCGGTAAAAACGCCGCCTTGTTCCTTGTCGATTTTTTTCGCCTGTTCATTGAGGGCGTGTCCGAGCAACTTCGAGCCGTACATGATCGTTTTGCCGCCGACCCATACCGCCGCGGTCGCGGTGCCGAGGGCGACCGCTCCGATTTTTTTCCCTACGCTCATAAAGTCCTCCTTCCGGCACATTGCCGGGTTTCTGCCTTTAACATACCATGGTACCCCTGCCAAAAGCTGTCGTCCCTCCCGTTTTTCCGGCGTCCGGCGACAAAAAAACGCGTTTCAAGGCAAAAAAAACGCCCGCCGAAGCGGGCGCAGGAATATCGTTCCAATCAGCAGGGTTGTTTTTTCAAATACGCAAACTCCTCTTCGCCTTCCGCAAGATCGAACCATTTTTTGAAGCATCTCGCTTCAAATCGCGTGTATCCATAGTTAAACGCAGCCGAAACAGCAATGTTGGCAGCACCCGGCAAGAATTTTATAAGGGCTTGTCTGGTAAACTTAATACCGAGTTTTTTCAAAATTTCTTTGATTATAACAAGGACGCTTCCTTTCAGGTATTGCTGGATCATTTTTATGCCCGCCTTGGACAAAAAATCCGCCGTTGCCTTTACGCCGAATTTTGCTCCGGCGGCATATATCCAAATAAGCCAACAAATGTTTTGCATATCCACCGATGTAATGTCGTAGTCATAACACTCGGCAAGACACATGCACATATCAATATGCAATTTCATACAGTACCCAATATCGATGGTCGCGCCTCCCGGTCCTGCAACTACGACCCACTTTCCGGAAAAAGCGGCGGGGATGGATGTGACTGCGCCGGACAATGTTGCAAGAAATGTATATTTTTTGATGATGCTTTTGGCGACGAATTCCCGAACTTTATCATTCGGCAGATCCGGCTTCCGGTTTTGGATATTCTTTTTGAGTGTTGCAACTTCTTTTTGCACATCGGCGGGTTTCATTGCCATACTTTTTAAAACGGCAAACAATTTTCCAGGATCCTGATTTTCCTCGTTCGTGATTTGTTTTTGCATTTCCCCGTTTCCTTGTTTTTTCAAAGTGTACAAAAAAAACGCCCGCTAACGGGCGTCGGAAAATAGTTTTATTAAGCGAGGTAAGTATCTTTTTCAATCTTCTTTTTCAAAAGAAGACGCGAATGTCCTGCAGAAACATCCCAAGAAACATCATAATTTTTTAACAAGGCAATAGCAGAAAGCGAAAAACTTGCGCCTAATGTGACCAAAGCTATTATTGCGGCGGTGCTTAACCCACTCGCAGCCGCTCCACCGCCAACCAGTGTAAATTTCATCGCCAACGGATAGGCGATCGGTCCGGCGGTTCCGCTGCTGGCAAGCGTAGCTGCGGTTGCTACTCCACCGGCGACGGCACCGATTGCGCAAATGGTAATAACTGTCTTTTTTGCGATCTTTTTTATGCCCGCCAATGCTTTGCTTTTCTTTGCCAATTTTTCATCTGCGATGCTGTTCTCCGGCTGCTGTTCTTTCAACGCTTTTGCCAATTCTTTCTTTGTAGAAACGTTTACTTGTGCCATTTTTCACTCCTTTGTTTTTACTAAAGTGCACAAAAAAAAGCGCACCCCGTTCTGCGGAATCGAGAGGTACGCCAATACCCATAGAGCCACATTACGGAGCACGCTGACAGCAGGCACCGCGACGGTCGGCTCTATTCGATAATTTGGCGTTTTCTCGATTTCGACCGTTGAAAATATTTGATTTTTCAGCATCGCCGTCCCAAAGGACGAACAACGCATCGCTATCAATATATCCCGGTTGCAAATAAAAGTCAAGCGTAAAAACCGGGGAACTAAATTCCCCGGAGTGCAATGGGTAATTCCCGTGCGGGGTGCACCGCTTCCCGCACGGCAGGCGTACCATTATCCTGCTTCCGCGGGGCAGGTTTGGTTTATATTATATCACGGCACCCCTGCCAAAATGAGGCGTCCCTCCGTTCGCAATGCGCAAAA
>JAKSOG010000170.1 GCA_024405715.1 Victivallaceae bacterium
GGCGGCGGAGGATCAGCGAACGCCGCAATGTTTTTTTGGCGGCTTCGGAAGCGGACTTCCGGTTTTCCTCGATTTTTTCCTTGAATGCTTCGGCGTCCTTTTCGGTGCGGAGATTCTGCATCATTTTCTGCAGTTCCCGGGCGGTTTCGCCGTCGAGCAGGGAAGGGGGAAACTCGAAATCGCCGACGGCGGCGTCAAGTTTCTCGAAGAACGCCTGTTGCGCCGCTTCGAGCCGTTTGCTTTTGTTTTCCTGCTCCATCGCCTGCGCGAGCGTTTTGCGGAATTCCTCCATCGACGGCGCTTTGACGCGCGCGACGAGTTCTTCATCGTTCAATTTGGTGCGGCTCTGGATCGCCGAAACCGTCACGGTATAACGGACTTTTTTGCCGGCGAGCGCCGCTTCGCGGTAATCGGCGGGATATTCGGCGTCGAACGAGTATTCTTTGCCTTTTTCCGCTCCGGTGAGCGCCTTGATGGAACCGGGGATCATTTCCGGTTCGCTCAACCAGAGGAACGTGTCGGACGCTTCCGCCTGACGCTTCACCGCGGGGGAGGCGTCTTCGGCGACGGCGAAATCGCTCTTGTAACTGACTTTGAGCATATCGCCGGACTGCGCGGGCGCATCGCTGTCGGCGTAACCGCCCCACATCGTGCGGTAGGATTCGATGCGTTCGTCGATCTTTTCTTCGGAAACGCTTTCCTCGGGGAGATCAAGTTTGATCGCCTTGTAGTCGCCCAGATCGATCTCCGGCGCGATATCGACGTTGAAGGACAATTCGACATCTTTGCCGGAAACGATTTCCGGTGCTTTTTTGAACGTGACGCCGACGACGTCGATCGTTTTGTCGTCTTCGACTTTGGCGATCGCGGCGCCGACGATCCGGTTGCGCAACTCTTCATTGATCTCGGCGGCATATTTCGTGCGGACGAGATGCTGCGGGGCCTTGCCCGCGCGGAAACCGGGCAACTGGACCATTCCGGCGATGCCGCAAGCCACACGGTCGCATTCCACTTTGAGCGCGTCGGCGGCGAGTTTGAACGAGTATTCACGCCGGCAGGCGCTTTCGTTGCGGACTTCCATCTGAAGGGCGTCATTCAATTTTGCGGTAGCCATTTTCTTCAAAACCTTTCTGAACAATGTGGAGCGGACGATGCCGCGAAAAAAAATCGGAGTTCCGACACTTTTTCACCATAAGTCCTATAATATAGCATCTTTTCAGACGTTTTCAATGCGTTTTTTCGGCGGAAGCGATTGAAAAAAACGGTCGAAGTCGCTATATTCTATGCTGTGCTTTTCGGGAGTGTTTGTGCTTATGAGCGATTTGTCGGAGCTTGAACCGCGCGCGGTCTGGCGCGTTTTCGACGGCATATGCAAAATCCCCCATCCGTCGGGGAAAGAAGAAAAACTGGTCGCCGCGCTGTGCGCCGAAGCGGAAAGATCCGGTCTGCTCTGCCGGCGGGACGCCTGCGGAAATCTGCGTATCGACCGCAAAGGAGGCGATTTCGACCGCGCCGTCTTGCTGCAGGCGCATCTGGATATGGTTCCCTCCTGCGTCGAAGGAAAAAATTTCGACTTTGAAACGCAGTCGATTTCGCCCGTCGTCGAAAACGGGATCGTCCGCGCCGACGGCACGACGCTCGGCGGCGACGACGGTATGGGGGTCGCGCTCGCGCTGGCGGCGCTGGAAGCTCCGGAGTTGAGCGATCTGCCGCTGGCGGCGCTTTTCACCCGCGAAGAGGAAACGGGGATGATCGGCGCGCAGGCGCTGGACGATGAATTTCTGCGGGGCGCGGCAATGGTCAATCTTGATTCCGGATGCGACGAAGTTTTTCAGACCGGATGCGCGGGCGGAGTGCGGAGCCGCATCTTTTTCGAGCCGGAATCAGTCCCGGCGCCGGAAGGGGAAGGCGTCAGCATCCGCATCGACGGTCTCGCCGGAGGTCACTCCGGCATCGACATCGGCAAAGGTCGGGCGAACGCTTTCGTGTTATTGGCGAAAATCGTGAAAAACACCGCTTTTTATCCGGCGGAATTTTTCGGCGGCAAGGCGGACAATGTCATTCCTTCGAGCGCCGGGTGCCGCGGCGTCGCCGGGGTGCCGGTCGATGCTCTGCGCTCCGTTATCGCCGCGCGCGCCGACCGGTTGCGGAAAACGATGACCGTCGACAGCGCTCAAATGCTGTCGATGCCCGAGATTCTTTTCCCCTTCTCGTACGAATCCGGAGAGCGGACGGAGGCGATGATGACCGTCGCCGCGCACGAGTCCTTGACGCCGATGGGGGAATCCTG
>JAKSOG010000171.1 GCA_024405715.1 Victivallaceae bacterium
GTCGATGATCCTTGAAAGCGCGCTCCGTCTTCTCGGCAAAAACGAAATCATCTTTCAGGGGAAACGCTACGACCTCGGCCGTGCGACCCGCATTTCCGTCGACGAAGCGTTCCGGCGTTTCGCGGGGATTTCCGCCTTCGAGGCGGACGCCACGGGAAATTTCGACGAACTGATGGTCACGAAAATCGAACCCCGGCTCGGAGAAACGGGGTTGACCTTTCTCATCGACTATCCGGCGAGCCGGGCGTCGCTCGCAAAACTTTCCGGAACCGATCCGCGCGTGGCGCGGCGCTGGGAACTCTATCTCGGCGGGATCGAACTTGCAAACGCATTCGGCGAACTGACCGACGCAGCGGAGCAGAAAGAGCGTTTCCGCAAATCCGCGGCGTTTCGCGCCGGACAGAATATGGCGCATTACCCCGAGCCGGAAAAATTTTTCGCCGCGTTGGACAAAGGGTTGCCGGAATCCTCCGGATGTGCGCTCGGACTCGACCGGCTGGCGATGATCTTCTGCGATGCGTCCGACATCGGCGACGTGCGCGCCTAATCCAGACGCATCCACCCCTCGATGCGGAAGTTGTCTTCCAGAAGTTTTCTTTCGGGTTTCGACGAATCTTCCGGAACGAACCATACCTCGATGCGCGCGCCGTAGAATTGCCCCCAGTCACCCTCGTAAACGGTGAACGCCATCTGCCCGAAAAAAAGTTCTTCCGGATCGGAGGAAAAACCGATGCGTTCGTTGGCGTTGCGCCGCAGATAAGCGGCGGAAAGCGGCGGATTTCCGGTGACCTCGTAGGCCTTGAGATAGAGGTCGCCCGGTTCGCCGGGATTGCAATGCAGCGTCGCCGTGTAGTTGCCGCGCGCCCCTTTCAACGAGATCGACGGTTTCCCGCGTGCGACCGCATCTTCCGGCAAAACGAAAGTCCCGTCGTAGATGCGGGAAAATTCGTCTTCCAGGAGATCGAGCGTTTCCGCCGTCATCCGGCGTCCGGGAACAGGACTTTCCTCAAGGATCTCGACCAGGATTTTGTCCGCCTTCACCCGGCTGACCGAGCGGTGGTAACTGCCTTCGTCGCTGTACTCGCCGCCCGCGCGCAACAGTCGTCCGTTCCAACTGCGTCCGTCAAGACGGATATCCAGACGGTAGCAATAAGAGGCGCCCGGCTGACGCGAAGAATTCCGGCGGTAATGATACGCCCCGTCGCGACTGGAAACGATCGTGCCGTCGGGCGCGCAGAAGCGGCGGGTCGCGTGATAATTCCCGCCGGGTGAATCGCGGTGAAGCCGCCAAAAGGGATTGCGCGCAAAAATCTGCAGGATCTTCCGGTTGTCGGGATCGGCGCGGTGCAACGCTTCCAGTGCGGGGAGCGACAACTCGCCGTCGTAATCAAGTTCCGCGCCGTAATCGACCGCCGAAAGCACGCGGCACTGGAAAGAATCTTCCGGAGCCTTGCGGAAATCAATGTTGGCGTCTTCCGGCGGAAGCGCTTCGCGGAGCACGACGTTTTCCGGCAATTTCAAACGGTCGGCGAAGTGATCCTGCACGGGGCCCAGATAAAAGTAAAGTTTGTATCCGAAAAGGCACCATGCCGTCAAAATCGCATATCCGAGCGCCAACAGCAAAAGCGCGCATCCGTATTCCCGTTTGCGCTTGAATATTCCGGCGATGCCGCACCCCGCGAGCAACACGATGCCGGCGCCGGAGATCCATGCGCCGCACACAAGGATCCGCCCCGCCGACCAGCGGAAAACGTACGGCAGCCGATTGCACCAGACGAGAAAAAGCACGAGATACATCAAAAAGAGCGCCGCCGCGCCCGGCCATACCGGGTGACGGCAGAACCATTTGCCGACTGCGACGATCTTTTTCATTTTTCTCTCCGACAAAAAAGGCGTCCGGTCGCGGCCGGACGCCCGGGAAGCATCCGGCCGGTTACGGCATCATCATCAGCGAAAAGACCAACGCGAAGATCGCGCAGGTCTCAATGATCCCGAGTACCATCAGATAGTTGGCGAACCCCTGTTCGGTTTCGGCGTAGGCGACGCACGCGCCCGCAGCGGCCTTGCCTTGGCAGATCGCGGAAACCATCTGCGCGAGTCCGCCCAGAATGCCGATCGAGATCAGCAATCCGTAGTATTCGGGATAGACGAGCGCGCCTTCGACGAACATCTTGCCTTTGATGATCATCATGATGATCATGCTG
>JAKSOG010000172.1 GCA_024405715.1 Victivallaceae bacterium
GCCCCATGAAGTTTTTTTGCCCAGCATGTACGAGAATCTGATGATCTGCTCGTCCTGTCTGCGGCAGGGCAACCGCATCGTTCTCGAAGAAACGGCGAAACGGCAGCAAAGCAAAGCGCATTCCGCCGTCGAACAACTGGTCGTACCCGATCCCGAAAAAATCAAGGCGGAACTCGACCGTTACGTCATCGGTCAGGAAGAAACGAAAAAAGTTCTTTCCGTCGCCGTGCACAATCACTACAAGCGCATCAAAAGCCGCGCCGCGGGCGAGGAAGACCCCTACTCCGACGTGGAGTTGGACAAAAGCAACGTTTTGCTCATCGGTCCCACGGGCAGCGGGAAAACGCTGTTGGCGCGCACGCTGGCGAAAATGCTCGACGTGCCGTTCGCGATCAGCGATGCCACAACGCTTACGGAAGCGGGATACGTCGGCGAAGACGTCGAAAACATCCTGCTCCGGCTTTATCAGGCGGCGGACGGCAATCTGGAACGCGCCCAGATCGGCATCATCTACATTGATGAATTGGACAAGATCTCGCGCAAAAGCGAAAATCCCTCGATCACGCGCGACGTTTCCGGAGAAGGCGTCCAGCAGGCGCTGCTCAAGATCCTTGAAGGCACCGTCGCCAACGTGCCGCCGCAAGGCGGGCGGAAACATCCCAATCAGGAATTTCTGCATATCGACACGAGCAACATCCTTTTCATCTGCGGCGGCGCTTTCGTCGGGCTGGACAAGGTCATCCGCCGGAGAACGAACAAACAAGTGCTCGGTTTCGGAGACGGAGCGTCCGGTAAAAAGGATGAAACATCCGAAAAAACGCAGAAAGCGTCCCGGGAACTCTTTTCCGGATGCGAGCCGGAAGACATCATCCGCTACGGACTTATTCCCGAACTCGTCGGGCGTCTGCCCGTCATCGCGACGTTGCGGGAGCTCGACGCCGACGATCTTGTCCGGGTACTCAGCGAGCCGAAAAACGCGCTGGTCAAACAATACCAGCGGTTGCTCGCGATGGAAAACGTCGATTTGTCTTTCACGCCGGAAGCGTTGCGCAAGATCGCGGAAAAATCGCTGAAACGCGGCACCGGCGCCCGCGGACTGCGTTCGATCATGGAAAATTTGATGCTCGACGCGATGTACCGCGCTCCGGGGTTCCGCGCCAAAGGGAAATGTGTCGTCGACGCTTCCGTGGTCGACGGGGAAAAAGCGCTTGAGATTTCCCGGAAACGCGACGCATGAACGACAATATCACCGCCACCATCCCGATCCTGCCGGAATCTTCCGGAAAAAAGAATTCCGCCACGCCCGAACTTGACCGGCTGGTCGTAAAACCCCAGGGTCGTTATAAATTCATCCGCAGCATCGGATTCGGCGGGATGAAAGGTGTGCTTCTCGTCTACGACCGCGACACCGAACGGGAATTGGCGATGGCGATCATCCCCGATTTCCGCGACCGCCCGAAAAGCGATCTGGAACGTTTCGTGCGCGAGGCGAGAGTCACGGCGAAACTGGAACACCCCAACATTGTTTCCGTACACGACATCGGGATCGATCAATCCGGGTCCCCGTACTTTACGATGCAATATCTGCACGGGATGACGCTCGACAATCTGCTCAAACGACTTGCCGCATCCGATCCGCAGGTGGAAAAATATACGCTTTCCCGTTTGCTTTTGATCTTTTTGCGCGTCTGCAACGCGGTGGACTTCGCCCATTCCCGCGGCATCTGCCATCTCGACCTCAAACCCGCCAACGTCCACATCGGTGATTTCGGCGAGGTGCAGGTGATCGACTGGGGGCTTGCGCGCGACACCGATTTTTCCGGACGGGTGATCGGTCCGCGCGACGAAAACAATCGCGGTACGCCCGGATTCATTCCGCCGGAAATGCTCGACCCGGAACACCGCCGGGCGTTGGACATCCGTGCGGACGTTTTCGCGCTCGGCGCGCTTTTGTATTCGATGCTGGCGCTGAAAACGCCGCTGGCGGGATTGCCGGTCGATGATATTCTGCGGCGCACGATCCAGGGGCGTATCCCTCCCCCGTCCAAAGTCGCACCGGAAGGACGCATTGTGCCGGAATCTTTGGAAGCCGTTGCGATGAAAGCGCTTTCACCCGATCCCGACGACCGTTATTCCGACGTCGCGGAGATCAAAGCGGAGATCCGCGCATTCAATTCCGGTTTCGCGTCGCAGGCGGAACAC
>JAKSOG010000173.1 GCA_024405715.1 Victivallaceae bacterium
AGGCTCAGCGTTTGAAAACGCCGTCGAAGCTTTGTTGCGACGGCTGGAAATCCAGTTCGCGGACAAAACTGCAGGCGTCGCGCGCACCGAATTTCCGGTCCATCCCGCAATCTTCCCACTCCACCGACAACGGACCGGCATAGCCGATCTGATTGAACGTGCGGATGATCGCTTCAAAATCAATTTGACCGTGTCCCGGACTGCGGAAATCCCAGCCGCGGCGGGGGTCGCCGAAATTCAGATGCGATGCGAGAATGCCGCTTTCGCCGTCAAGTTCGACTGCCGCATCCTCGATGTGACAGTGGTAGATGCGGTCGGGAAAACGCTTGATGAATTTCACCGGATCGACGCCTTGCCAGAAAAGATGGCTGGGGTCGAAATTGAATCCGAACTCCTTGCGTCCTCCGACGGCCTCCAAAGCGCGCTCCGCCGAAAAGAGATCGAACGCGATCTCCGTCGGATGGACTTCCAGCGCGAAACGGATGCCGTGTTTTTCGTATTCATCCAGAATCGGATTGAATTTTTCGGCGAAATAACGGTAGCCGTTTTCGATGTCGCCGGGATCGACGGGCGGGAAACTGTAGAAAAGATGCCAGATCGGCGAACCGGTGAACCCCGTTACGACATCGACGCCCAGATTGCGCGCGGCTTTTGCGCTGGCTTTCATACAGCGGATGCCCCATGCGCGTTTCGCCTCGGCATTTCCGGCGTACTGTGCGGGCGCGAAACCATCGGAACGCGCATCGCAATTCAAATCACAGACCAGTTGACCCGCGAAATGGTTGCTGATCGCCCAGAGTTTCAAACCGTATTTGTCCAGTTTTTTCAACAGCGTGTCGCAATACTTCGCGCTTTTGGCGGCTTTTTCGATGTCGAGATAACCGCCGAAAGTCGCCAGTTCCAAGCCGTCGTATCCGCAATCGGAAGCGAGCGCGCAAAGTTCGTCGAAGGGCAGGTCGCTGAACTGCGCGGTGAACAATGTGACGGGACGTGCCATAAAATCCATCCTTTCAAAGCCGGGTCCATTTTTCATTGCTCCGCGCATTGGCGACGACGGCGTGAATGAACTTCACGCCGCGCAGGCCGTCCTGCACGGTCGGGAATTGCGTTTCATAGGCGACGCCTTCCTTTTTCGCCGCGACCGCCCGGGCGAAATCGGTATAAATGTTGGCGAACGCCTCGATGAAACCTTCGGGATGTCCGGCGGGCAGCCGGCTCCATTCGGACGCCGCGCCCGCCCAGTTGCGGCGCAGGATCTGCGCGCCGCCGGACTTGGACTTCACGACGAGCGCGTCCGGACCTTCCTGACGCCATTCGACCGCTCTCGCCGCACCGTATATGCGGATTTTCAATGCGTTTTCCTCGCCGACGGCGATCTGACTTGCCGTGAGCACGCCGATCGCGCCGTTGTCGAATTTGAGCAGTACGTCGCCGTCGTCGTCGAGCGTCCTGCCGGGGACGAAACTTTTCAGATCCGCGCAAAGTTCCGCGATCCGGAGCCCCGAGATGTATTCCGCGAGATTTTCCGAATGACTGCCGATGTCGCCCATACAGCAGCTGACGCCGCTGGTTTTCGGGTCGGTGCGCCAGACGCCCTGCTTGTTGTCCTTGCCGACGATGTCGGCGAGCCAACCCTGCGGGTATTCGACCATGATGCGGCGGATCTCGCCGATTTCTCCGTTCCGGATCATCCGGCGCGCCAGCCGCACCATCGGATAGGCGGTGTAATTGTGGGTCAACGCGAAAAGCAATCCGGTGCTTTCGACTTTCGCGGCGAGCGCTTCGGCCTCTTCGACCGAAAGCGTCATCGGCTTTTCGCAGACGACGTGAAATCCCGCATCCAACGCTTTCATCGCGACGGGGAAATGCAGATGATTGGGGGTCGTGATCGACACGAAATCCATCCGTTCTCCCGCGGGAAGGCGGGATTCCCGGTCGAACATCTCCTTATACGAAGCGTAACAGCGTTCCGCGGGCAGAAAAAGTTCCTTTCCCGTCGCGCGGCTTTTTTCCGCATCGCGCCCGAAAGCGCCGCAGACCAGCTCGATCGCGCCGTCCAGCCGCGCCGCCATCCGGTGGACGGCGCCGATGAATGCGCCCGGACCGCCGCCGACCATGCCCATCCTGATTTTTCGCGTCATAATTCCG
>JAKSOG010000174.1 GCA_024405715.1 Victivallaceae bacterium
CCGCCGGGGCGCCGTCCCTCTGCCCCGTGTTCAGGGACAAACAAGCGGCGGTCGAACCATTCGACCGCCGCTTGAATGCGTTTTTTTTTACCGGTAAAGCGGACCGAAGTTCGCGCAGGCGCGGTAATCGGAACCTTCCTTGTCCATCCCGAATGCCGCCCACGCGCTCGGACGGAAGATCTTGTCCTCGTCCACGTTGTGCATACACACCGGAATACGCAACATCGACGCGAGCGTGATGAGATCCGCTCCGATGTGTCCGTAGGTGAAAGCACCGTGATTGGCTCCCCAGTTCGCCATCACGCTGTAGACGTCGGCGAAGGCGCCTTTGCCCGTCGTTCTCGGCACGAACCAGGTGCTCGGCCAGCCCGGATCGGTGCGTTTGTCGAGAATATCGTGGATCTTTTTGGGCGGTTCGTAGGTGAATCCTTCGGCGATCTGAAGCACCGGTCCCAGTCCTTTGACCAGATTGACGCGGCTCATCGTGATCGGCATCCCGCCGCGGGTGAGGAAGTGACTCGAAAATCCGCCGCCGCGGAAATAACCGAGATTCGCCGGCACCCAGGAGGTCGCGTCGAGGCATGCTTTGGCATCGTCGGCGGTCAATTCCCAGAAGTATTTCATTTCCGGATCTTTGCCAGCGCGCCCCGTCGCATCGAGCGTCGTCGCGCCGGAATTGATCAGGTGCATCATTCCCGGTACCGGAAGTTTCATCCCGGTCGCCTTTTTGACCGCGGCGGGGCTCCAGTAGGTACGCACGTCGCTGAAACCCGCGGCGCGGCAACTCACCAGATGGCTGAAAAGCATCGCCACGCAGTTGAGCGAATCGTTTTCCGTCGCCAGCACGAACGCCTCGCGGATGCCGTTCCAGTCGAAGGAGGTGTCCATGATCGTTTCCATGAAATCGCCGTTGGGCATATGGTCGGTCCATTGACGCTGTCCCTGGAAACCGCCCGCCAGCGCGTTGTGTCCCATCGCTTCTTCGCCGAAGCCCAGTTCCGCGAGTTTCGGGTTGCCGATGAAAAGATCGCGGGCGATCATCGTCATCTTGATGCAATAATCCCAAATCGCTTTCTGCTGGGAAGCGCTCTTGCCGTTTTTGCCGTTGTAGACGTCGGCGCCCTGTTTGCAATACTTGGCGACCCACTTGCGGGCGAGCGCGAATTCTTCGGGATCGAAGATCCCTTCATTGACGCGGCGGATGATCTCGGTCATATCGACCGATTCGCAACGCATATTGAGGTAATCTTCAAAGAACGCGGGATCGACGATCGAACCGCCGATGCCCATCGCCACCGAACCGATCGAAAGATACGATTTTCCGCGCATCGTTCCGACCGCGATCGCCGCCCGGGCGAAACGCAGGATCTTTTCTTCGACGTCGGAGGGGATCTTGGTGTCGGAAGCATCCTGTACGTCGTGTCCGTAAATGCCGAATGCGGGCAATCCTTTCTGCGAATGCGCCGCCAGCACCGCGGCAAGGTAGACGGCGCCGGGGCGTTCCGTGCCGTTGAAACCCCAGATCGCCTTTTGCGTCAACGGGTCCATATCCATCGTTTCGGCGCTGTAACACCAGCAGGGGGTGACGCTCAACGTTGCGGTGACGTTTTCGCGGCGGAATTTTTCCGCGCAGATCGCCGCCTCGGCGGCGCCCGAGATCGTCACGTCGGAAATGACGCACTCCACCGGCATCCCGTTGGGGTGGCGCAGTTTCGACGAGATCAGTTTGGCGGCGGATTTCGCCATCGCCATCGTCTGTTTTTCCAGACTTTCGCGCACGCCGCGGCGGCGTCCGTCGATGGTCGGGCGGATCCCGATTTTCGGCATCGCGCCGTAAAAGTGATTGACCGGTTTGTTCATTTTGAAGTCTGCCATAAAAACCTCCCTGGATTGACGCTTTTTCCGCGTTTCGGCAAAAGTCCTCTCCACATATTATAGCAAGCAAATGAAAATAGTCAACCTATTCGGCAGCGGAAAATGCGTTTTTTTTTGTTCGGGGAACCGATGTACGACGAAAAAATGCGTTTTCCCGCGGCGCGGGCTTGATATTGACGCCTTTTTACGGTATATTT
>JAKSOG010000175.1 GCA_024405715.1 Victivallaceae bacterium
AACTTGCGGCGCGCTTCGGCGTGGTCACGCTGCCCCGCCTCGTCCTGATGTTCGACGGCAAAACCGCCGAAGAAAAATCCGGCGTCGTTTCCAAAAGTCAATTGCTGAATATGGTGAATCGTTTCCCGTGAAAAATCCGATCGAACTGCTTTCGCCCGCGGGCAATGCGGAAACGGCGCTGGCGGCATTCGACGCCGGCGCCGATGCCGTTTATTGCGGACTGGGACGATTCAATGCCCGCGCGCGCGCCGAAAACTTCACTCCCGACACGATGGCGGCGCTGGTCGGTTTCGCGCACGAACGCGGCAAAAAAGTCTATGTGACGCTCAATACGCTGATCTATGAAAGCGAACTGCCGGAACTGGCGGAACTGCTTGCGGAAATTTCCCGTATTTGTCCCGACGCTCTGATCGTTCAGGATCTCGGCGTCGCGGAAATGGCGCGACGGTATTTCCCCCGGCTTGTGTTGCACGCTTCGACCCAGTTGGGCATCCACAATTCCGCGGGGGTGGAAGCCGCGCGGAAACTCGGCTTCAAACGGGTCATCCTCGAACGTCAGGTTTCGTTGGACGAACTGGAAAAGATCGCCGAAAAATCGCCGCTTGAACTGGAAGTTTTCATTCACGGATCACTTTGCTGTTCGCTTTCCGGGCGTTGTCTTTTGTCGCATCATCTTTACGGGGCGGGGGGCAATCGCGGCGTTTGCAAACAGCCGTGCCGCCGCCGTTACGACGGGGAATACCGGCTGTCGTTGCCCGATCTGGTCGGGACTTCGTATCTCGACCGTTTGCGCGAAATGAAAATCGCTTCGCTCAAGATCGAAGGACGGTTGCGTCCTCCCGAATATGTGTGGAAATGCACGCGCGCCTACCGGATGCTTCTGGACGCCCCCGAAACCGGCGGTGAAGCCGTTGTTCGCGAAGCGGAAAATTTGCTCGCGTCCGCATCGGGCCGTTCCGGCGGGAACGGTTTTTTCGATCCGCACGGACTCGACAACATGATCGACCCGAAAACATCGGGGATATTCGGCATCGGCATCGGCACGGTACGCCGGGCATCCGCCGGACAAATAACGCTGACGCTGGAAAACAAACTGCATCTCGGCGACCGCCTCCGGATCGTGCCTTCCGGCGGCGGGGCGGGGGAAACGTTTTCACTGACCTCGATGCGGGACGAAAAGGGGACCGCTTTATTGCGGGCGAAACCGGGTGCAGTCGTAGAGATCGCGACGGCGGTGCGCGCCCAGAAAGGAATGCGCGTCCTGAAAATCGGCGAAAACGGCTTCGACTTTTCCCGGCGGGTGAAAAAACTGCCGCCACGGCGCGAAACCGTCGATCTCAAAATCCGTGTCGGACGCAAAATGATTTCGGTAACGTCATCCCGGCTTGATGCGCCGTGGATTTGTCCGGTCGCGTTTCCCGAAGCGCGGAACCGTCCCTCCGATGCGGAAAGCGTCCGGAAAATCTTTTCTTCCGGGATGCCGGAAAACTTCCGGGCGGGGACGATCGACGTGGAAATCGACGGTGCGCTTTTCCTTCCCGTCGGGGTGTTGAAAACGCTTCGCCGCGAATTCTGGCTTGCCGTTTCCGGAGCGTGGCGGACGCCTTCCGACGATGCCGCCGCCGCGCTCGAAAAGTGGGAACGCGACGAAGCGGCAAGACCGCTCTTTTCCCCTCCGGAAGTGGATTTTTCCGGCGCCGGAATCGTTCCGGGGTTTCTTCCTGAAAGGGACGTCGCCGCCGCCGAAAAGCGTTTCCGGGAAATCCTTCGCGGAACGTCGCCTCTTATCCTGCTTGACGGGATCTATCCGCTCGGATGGATGGATGCGATGCCGGAAAATGCGCGCGTCGGTTGCCGTTTCCCCGTTGCCGTGACCAATCATCTTGCGGCGGATGCATTGAAACGCTTTGGGGTTTCGGCGGTGGAAACGGCGCCGGAACTTCCCGGCAAGGAACGTGATAAACTGTCGCAACGTCTTGCTTTGCAAGAACTTGACGGGCACGATACCCCGCTTCTGGTGACCCGCGCACGATTGACGTCCGGTATTTGGCGTG
>JAKSOG010000176.1 GCA_024405715.1 Victivallaceae bacterium
CAATGCCAACCGTCGTTTTTCGGCATCCGGCAACGGATTTCGTAATAGCCGAAACGGTGCATGAAGCGCGGTTTTTCCATTTTTCCGAAAGGCCAGAATTTCGTCGGCGGCGTGTCTTTCGGAATGTCGTAGGAAAGACTGCCCGTCTGCAACTGCGCCGAACCGAAATTTCCGTCGGGATATTTCACGATGTTGAGCCGGAGCGTGCCGTCTTTGAGTTCCACGCCCTCTTCGGTGTAGGCGGGGAAGCGTTTCCCCCAGAAATTGAGCCGGAATCCCCACTTCGAGCGGTCGAGCGTGTCCCCGTCGAATTCGTCGCTCCACACCAGTTTCCACTTTTTCCCCGACGGCAGAAAACTCGGCGCATGATCTTCGATTTTACATTCCGTCGTGTCGTTCCCGGCGCAAAGACCGATCGCCGTCATCGCGGCGGCGGCGAAAATGATTTTTTTCATCGCGTTCTCTCCTTTTGCGGGAATATATACGGCGTCGGCGGAAAAATCAAACAGGAAGGACGCTTTTTTCCGGGTTTTCGGCAGGAAACGTTGACAATCCGGCGCCGGAGCGGTATACTATAAACAGGTAACTCCAACCCCAGGGAAACAGGTTATGAAAAAGTTCTTTTTGCCTCTCGCCGGAAGTTGTCTTGCCGTGTTGGCAGGATGTTGCGCCCATTGCACGAAGGATGCGGCGGTTTCGCCGCTTGCGAAATATCCCGATGCCAAAAAGATGAACTTCATCAGCGTCACCTATTTCAATCCCGATGAAGTGCCCTATATGATCGGCGAGGCGAAGCGCGCCGCAGAATCTTCCGGGATCCGCAAAAACGCTTACAGTATGTCGATTTCGCCGACGGGCAAAAATCCGATCAGAGTCGTCGAAAAATACGCCGACGCTTTCGGTAAATTGAAAAAAGGGCTCGACGGTTCCGGCGTCGAAGTCGGCATCCTCGTACAGAGTTTGGTCGGTCACGGCTGGGCGGGCAGTGCGACGTCGCAGGACCCGATGGAATACATCATCAACCAGAAAAACCGGACGGTCTACCGCTATTGCATGCTCGACCCGAAATTCCGCAAATATACGCACGACGCGATGGTGTTGCTCGCGAAACAAAAGCCCGCGTTTTTCCTGATGGACGACGATATGCGCACGATCAACAACGGCGATAACGGCGTCGAGTGTTTCTGCGAATCGCATATGAAGATCTACAACGAAAAAATGCCGCGCAAATTTTCTTCGGCGCAGGAATTGATCGACTATCTCGCCAAGGCGCCCGCATCCGATCCCGTGGTGCGGATTTTCGAGCAGGTGCGGCGCGAAACGCTTCTCGGTTACGCGAAACTCGTGCGCGACGCGATCGACGAGGTCGATCCCTCGATCAAATGCGGCTATTGCTCCGGGGGAGGGGAATATCTCCTTGCGGGCGACGTCGCGCGCGCGCTCGCCGGAAAAAACGAGTCCTTTATGCGCATCAACGACGGCAATTATCTGGAAATGTGGTCGCAGGAATTCAACGAAGTGATGTATCATTGCACCTTTAAGGCGCGGGCGGCGGGCAACGTCGATTACATCCTCGACGAATCCGATACCTGTCCTCACAGCCGTTACGCCAAAAGCGCGATCAGCATGCACAGCCACATCACGGGCGCGATCCTCAACGGCGCTTCGGGGGGAAAGTTGTGGATCACCAATTTGATGAATAAAGACGTGAAGTCTTCGACTTCGGCGTATGAAAAAATCCTCAAAGAACACCGCGCCTTTTACGATGCGCTGCTCGCTGAAGTCGCGCACGTTTCGTGGCAGGGCCCCGTCACGCCGCTTGTCGATGTGAGCAAAGACTTCAATCCGGCGCGGGCGCGGCAGAGTTTCTTCGCCTTGCAGGACTGGCAGATCAAACTCCTCAACCGCTACGGGATCCCGGCACATTACGAATACGTCAAAAAAGGCGACGATTTCGTTTATCTTGTGGACGGTACGATCGCCAAATGTCTTTCCGACGACGAGTTGAAAACGGTTTTGAGCGGCAAGGCGCTGGTGG
>JAKSOG010000177.1 GCA_024405715.1 Victivallaceae bacterium
CATATGATCCCCGAAGCGAACTACGCGAAAATTTTCACGCCGGAACGCATCGCGCAGTTGAAAGCCTATGTGGAAGCGGGCGGCAACATCCTTTTCACCCGTTGCGTTCCGGCGGGGGTGATCGATGAACTCCTGCCCGTCGAACTCGGCGACGATTCGCCCGTGACCGACGACGAAACGTTTTTCGCCGACGTTCCGCAGAGCGAAACGTATCAGGGGATCCCCGGCAAGATCCCCGTCTATCAGATCTACAAGGAAGCCGCGCCCAAAGGCGATGCGGAAGTCCTGAGCTGGATCCGCGACGCGAACGACAACCGGGTTTCCGTTTTCATCGCCCGGAAAAAGATCGGTTCGGGTACGGTGACGTTTTTCAACGTCCAGAAAATCATGCCGACGCAGATACGCGCCTATGAAAACTGGGCGTACAATTCGCTCCTTTTCGCGATGGTCGTCGCCGATTCGGCGCAATGCAAGATCCAGACGGATCATTTGTTGAAACCGCTGGAAGCGATCCCCGAACGCGTCGAGATCGCCGAGGCGGACGCTTCCGTCGTCGCTCCGGAACTGGGCATCACCGACGCGCAGGGGGCGCCGGAAGTTTCCGGGAACACGGTCGTTTTCGCCAACGGCATCAAACTCGCCGCGGCGGAAAACGGCACGGTCTCGATCACCTGGCCCGGCAAAGACAAACCTCTGGTCAAGGACTGCAAGATCCCGCAACTGAATTATTCCAAAAAGCAGAAAGTTTTCGACTCCGCCACCGCCGAAGCCGTCGACATCAAGGAAGACGTTTCCGCCGCGGACATCCAATGGAAATTCGAGGGGATCGAAGTCTCCGGCAACGAAGCCGCTCTCAAATACACCGCCCCCGAAAGCGAGATGAAATGGATCTTCAAGGCGGGAAAACTCGCTTTGGACGGACGCGCTTTCGAGGGGATCGCCGACCGCATCGAGTTGCTCAAAAGTCCTTTGCTGGTCAGCGGGGTGAGTTTCCTTTCGGAACTTGATCCCGATGATCCGCTTTACGCCCACCGAAACGATTGTTATCAGGGCCCGCGCGGCTACACCGCTTTTGACATGACGGGCAAAACCGATGCCGACACGACCTCGTTTTCGGGACAGCCGTTTGAAATGCTCGTCTGCGAAAACGGATTGTACATCGGCAACCGTTCCTATCCCGAATCCTGCTCGACGCAGATGTCGCGCAAGAAAAATGCTCCGACCATCGCCAGCCGTCACGGCATGGGCTTCGGCCGCATCAAAGCGCCGCTGGCGACGCATTATTTCTGGCGCTGGTACGCCGACGGCCCCGAACGCGGTCACAACGACTATCTGGCGATGTATCACTTTATGCGGAGCATGCTCCGCCGGCAGGCGGGTCTCAAGGAACTGCCCCCCTACCCCGTCGCCGTTTACGGATATCAGCTCCGCCCCGAGGAAAAGGATTTCGTCATCACTTCCGCCGCCAAGGCCGGATACCGTTTCATCTATCCGCCGAATCCCGAAAGCCCGATCGAGAACATCACCGGCGAAAAAAATATGGCGGTCTATGACAATATCCGCAAACTCGGAGCCCGGAGCCACATCTGGACGGCGGGAAGTTACGTCCAGGGCGACGGCGGCTGGATCATCAACAATCATCCCGAATGGTTCGTCAAGGACGAAAACGGCAAGATTTTCAAATATTTCAAAAAATATCCCGTCATCGACGTCAACAATCCGGAATTCTACCAGTGGTACACGGAAGTGCTTTCCAAAGCGATTTCCGGCGGCGTCGGCTGGGTCTACCGCGATATGGACATGGCGGCTTCCGGCACCGTCAATTACGGTCTGCCGGAAAGCCCCAACGGGTTGCAGTCGCAGATCAAATTCTATAAATTTTTCCACGACCACGACTGCCGCGTTTCGATCGAAGGGATGAATCCGCTCGTGATCGACGAATATTGGTTCCG
>JAKSOG010000178.1 GCA_024405715.1 Victivallaceae bacterium
GCGCGTTTAGGTGTAGTCCGCAGGAAACGAAATATGTTCGCTTAGCAAACGCGTTAAGCGGCGTTTTTCTGCGAAAAAACGCGGTTGTTTTGAAAAAAACACCTCTTTTGATTTGCTAAACGCCGTTTTAGGGGTTATTTTATAGAACCATTCGTTGTGGAAAAGTGTTTTTCACGACGGATGACGGTGCGCGCCTTTCAGCGTCGGAAAGTAAAAAATCCGGGTCCGTCGATGCAAAAGATCCGGGTTTTTCCTTTCCGATGACGGCGGGCGAAGCGCGCCGGTGTTGCTTCGACAGTGCAATTTGCGGGGTCGGGATTATCCGATGCGATGCTCGATGCCGTCCGGGACACCGGGAAAAGGACGTGCGAAAATCCTTTTCCGGCACGGCGTTCCGTGCGGCGGGAAGTCGGGCGAAGCGAAAGAGACATTCCGGCTTCCGGCGGGAGGGAAAAACTTTCCGCAAAGTACAACGGGGAACCGACTATGGAAGTTAGAGCATTGACTAAAAATGTGCGTATTTCGCCGGAAAAGGCGCGGCATATCTCGCGTCTGATCCAGGGGAAAAGCGTGGTCGAAGCGCTGGCGATCGTCGATTTGAGTCCGCGCAAAGCCGCGACGCTCATCGGCAAGACGCTGCGTTCCGCGGTCGCCAACGCCGAAAACAACGGCGACGTCAGCCGTCAGGCGCTGACCGTCAAAGCCGCCCTGGTTAGCCCGGGACCGATCATCAAGCGGTTCCGCCCCAAGGCGCGCGGTTCGGCGGGCAGGATCCGCAAACGGACCAGCCATCTGGAAGTCGTTTTGACCGATTAATCAACAAAAGGGAATTGATCGTGGGACAAAAAGTAAATCCGATCGGATTGAGAACCGCCCTTACCCGCAACTGGGAATCGCGCTGGTTCGCCGACAAAAAAGTCGGCGGCCGCACCCAGTTCGGTGATTGGCTCCATGAAGATCTGGCGATCCGGGGTTTCATCAAATCGAAATTCGTCTCGGCGGCGATTGCGCGGATCCAAATCGAACGCTTCGCCAACCGGGTGCGGGTGACGATCTTCTCGGCCCGCGCCGGAGTGCTCATCGGCAAAAAGGGCGCCGAACTGGATGCGTTGCGCGGCGACGTCGCCAAACTCGCTCCCGGAAAAGAAATTTTCGTCGAAGTCAGCGAAGTGCGCCGCGCCGAGACCAACGCCCAGTTGGTCGCGGAAAGCGTCGCCCAGCAGTTGGAACGCCGTATCGGCTTCCGCCGGGCGATGAAACGCGCCATCCAATCCGCGATGGATATGGGCGCCGACGGGATCAAAATCAACTGCGCCGGACGTCTGGGCGGAGCCGAACTCGCCCGCGAGGAGCAGTACAAGGAAGGCCGCGTGCCGTTGCATACGCTGCGCGCCAACATCGACTACGGTTTTACCGAAGCGAATACGACCGCCGGCAAGATCGGCGTCAAAGTTTGGATTTGTCACAAGGACTCTGCGGAGGAAGAAGATCATGCCGTTAATGCCAAAAAGAGTAAAGTACAGAAAGGTTCAGCGCGGAAGTAACGCCGGCCTCTCGACGACCAACAACAAGTTGGACTTCGGGGAGTATGCGTTGCAGTCGCTGAGCCGTGGGTACGTTACCAATAATCAGATCGAAGCCGCCCGTGTGGCGATCAACCGCCATCTGAAACGCCGCGGCAAAGTGTGGATCCGTATGTTCCCCTTCCGCAGTTTCACCAAGAAACCGTTGGAAGTGCGTATGGGCAAGGGAAAAGGCGCCGTGGAAGGCTGGGTCGCTCCGGTTCAGCCCGGACGTGTGCTTTTCGAAGTTTCCGGCTGCAGCGAAGCCGTGGCGAAAGAGGCGATGAGCCGCGCCGCCAACAAACTTTGCCTGCGATGCAAGTTCCTCACCCGTGAAGCGTAGAAAAAAAAAAAT
>JAKSOG010000179.1 GCA_024405715.1 Victivallaceae bacterium
AAGATCCCCGCGTTCCAGCGGCGCGCCGCCGCGACGTTCGGCGCTTCCGCCGGAAAGGAGAACTGATTTATGCGGGCCCCTAATTTTTTCTACGCCCCCTGCGGCATCGTCATTTACTTCTGCAACGGCGCGCACGTCATTTTCCCCGCCGGAAACAACGTCTTTCATCTGACCGTTTCCTCGGCGACGACGGGGGATACCGTCTTCGACGGAAACGTGCAGTGCCAACCTTCCCGTCCGGTGGAATTCAAAACGCGCCAGACCTACTTCGTGCCGTGGAAAATCCGGATCACCCGCGACGGCAAAACCATCTGCCTCTATGAATACAATCCTTCCGGCCGCAAAATCTGCATCAATATGCTCCTCGGCGCACTGGGCGATATGGTCGCATGGATGCCCGCCGTCACCGCATTCAAATATTTCCGCAACGCGAAACTGACCGTCCTGATGAAAAAGGAGTACATCCCCCTTTTCGACCGCGCCTACCCCGACATCGTTTTCACGGACAACGCCGATCTGCCGTTGAGCGATTTTTACGCGATCTACCCCGTCGGCGTCTGGGGATACGGCAATCTGGACAACAATCCCGTTGATTTCCAGAAAACCAACCTCGTCCGGCACGCGGCGTCGATCCTCGGCGTCGAAGTCGATCCCGCGCTTCCGCCGGAACTTTCCCCCGTCCCCGCGACGACGGAAACGAAAAACGGCCGCTACGTCTGCATCGCCACCCGCGCCAGCAGAAAAATGAAAGAATGGAACTGCCCCGACGGATGGAAAAAAGTCGTTTCCTTCCTGAAAAAGAACGGCTACCGCGTGCTTTGCATCGACGGCGACGACAAAAATCTCCCCGCCGGAGCGGAAAAGTGCATGGGGATGCGCCCTTTGACCGAACGGGTGCAGTTGTTGAGGGGATGCGACTTTTTCATCGGACTTGCCAGCGGGCTCTCGTGGATTGCCTGGGCGGCGAAAAAACCGGTCGTGCTGATTTCCGGCTGTACGGAAAAATTCGTGGAATTTCCCACGCCTTACCGGATCATCGACGAAAAAGTCTGTCACGGCTGTTACAACGCCGAAGATATGCGCTTCGAGGAATTCGACCGCTGTCCGCGCAATCGGAATTACGAATGCACGCGCGCGATTTCGGGGAAACAGGTGATCTCGGTGATCGAAACGATCCCCGAATTCAGGGAAGCGGTCGCCGCCGCGGAAAAATAAAACCGTTTCCGATTCTTTTATGCGGCAAAAAATGCTTGCTTTTTTTCCGACGGCACGATATATTATTGCAACTAATTCATCGACAAAAGGATTGCCTGGTTATGGAAAACATATTGGCAAAGATCCAGGACGGGTCCGTCAAAATCGCGGTGGTCGGTCTCGGGTACGTCGGGTTGCCGCTTGCGGTCGAGTTCGGGAAAAAATTCGACACGGTCGGCTTCGACAAAAAAGTTTCCCGGCTTGAAAGTCTCCGGAAAGGCGAAGACACGACGCTTGAAACTTCCCGCGAAGATTTGCTCGCCGCCAAAAAGCTGACCTATTCAGACCGGATCGAAGCCCTCCAGGACCGCGACATTTTCATTGTCGCCGTGCCGACACCCGTCGATCAGTACAACCGTCCCGATCTCGCGCCGCTTTACGAAGCGAGCGAGAGCGTCGGCAAGGCGATGAAAAAAGGCGCGATCGTCGTTTACGAATCGACCGTCTACCCCGGCTGTACCGAGGAAGAATGCGTCCCCGTACTCGAGCGCGAAAGCAAAATGACGTTCAACCGGGACTTTTTTTGCTGTTTTTGCCCGGAACGCACCGACCCCGGCGACAAGGTGCATGAGTTGGCCTGTGTCTAATCAGTCAG
>JAKSOG010000018.1 GCA_024405715.1 Victivallaceae bacterium
GGCGTTCCAGAAAATCACTTTGCCTTTGCCGTACTTTTTCTGCGCGAGGTAAATGCCGACGGGGTGTCCCCCTTCGTCGGTGATATCCGCGAGGATCTCGGCGTTCTCCCCGCACGAAGCGTTGCGGAAAGCCCCGTACAGTTTCCATTTTTCGGGCAATATTTCAAAATCTTTGCCCGCCGGACGGCGCGCGAAAAAGTCGCCTTCCTCGATCCACTCCATCGAATCCATCGCGGGCGACTTCCGCACGGGCAGCAATTCCCCGAGCGATTCGGGAGCGTTGACGGTCAGGACGAGCGCACCGCCGCCGGCGACGAATTTTTCGTGTTTTCCGATCCGTTCCGGCGTGAAAAGTTTTTCCTGATTTTCCGCGGAAATCAGATTGACGAAAACGATCTTGTAGGCGGCGAGATTGTCGAATTCCGGCGTAATGCCGTCCAACGGCGTCAATTCGCGCAGATCGTCGGGCGTGATCTTGATGCTCGCGCCGCTCAACCCGGCAAGATAAACGCCGTTGAGCAGATTGACGCGGAATCCCGCCCGGATGAAAATTTTGGCGAAATCGTTGGCAAGCCACGGCCGTCCGCCGCACAAGAGGAGCATTGCCGGACCTTTCCCGGTCGAAACCGGACGGCGATACATCCCTTCGAGGACCTGCCCCCGGCGATAAAGTTCATCCAGCGCATTCCGGTCGGCTCCGGAAACGGCGGAAACGGAAAAAAAGACGGCGCAAAGCCAAAGCCGGAAAAAAAGTCTCATCGTTTCTCTCCTTTTCTTTTCGATCTTTCCCATATCCTAAATCTATGCCGGAAAACGCGGAAGTAAAGGGTACTATCTTGCTTTATATGGTATTTTTATGCCCTTGTTTTCCGCTTCGCAATTGCAAACATCGCCCCCCCGATAAAAAATCGTCCGAAAGCAATTGCAAAAAGGGAAACGTCCCGATATATTACTTCGCATCAACTTTATTTGTGAAGGATTCGACAAAAATGAAGAATAAAATTCCCGCGTTTTTTCTGTCCCTGATTCTCGGAGGATCCAACCTCGCCGCCGCGGATCTTTACATTTGCGGAGATTCCATCGCCGCCGATTATTCGCGGCGCGACCCGCGTCCGGCTTACGGCTGGGGGGAATATCTGCCCGCATTATGCAAAAAAGGCGTCGCCGTACACGATCTCGCCATCCCCGGATCCAGTACGAAAACCTGGTTCGACACGGGAAAATGGGCGGATCTTTGCGCGCAACTCAAACCGGGGGATTTCGTTTTCATCGCGCTCGCGTTCAACGACGGGGATGCGAAAAACCCCGCCGCATTCAGTACGCCCGGAGATTTCGGGCAAAACCTTGAAACGATGATCCGCGACGTCCGTGCCGCGAAAGCGACGCCGCTTCTGCTGACGCCGACCGTCGTCTACCGGGCGGACGCCGAAACAAACGCGCGGCATCGGACGTACGCCGACGTCGTCCGGAAAAAAGGCGGCGAAACGCATTGCGAAGTGATCGAATTAAACGCGCTTTTCCGCGAAAAGATCGCGGAAGATCCGGAAAAATTTTTCATCTTGAAGCGCACCGTCCCCGTGCCGAACTGGCTTGATTTCGACCCCGTGCATCTCAACGGATCCGGCGCGGAACTCGCGGCGGAGTGCATCGTCCGCATCGTGCGGGAAAAACGGCTTTCCGCCGAAGTCCTTTTCCCATGACGCGCCGAATACGCGCTACGCTTCTTTCGGCCGGAACGCGGCGGCGCGGTATTCGCGCGGCGACACGCCGAAACGTTTTCTGAAAGCGCGTGAAAAATCGATCGCGGTGGCGAAGCGGCAGGTGTATTGGATCTCCTTGACGCGCAAATGCGTATTTCGGAGCATTTCGGCGGCGCGCAACAGCTTTTCGCGGGCGAGATATTCACGCGGGGTGCAATCGAAGCGCGCGCGGAAAAGCCGGCGCAGATGGTCGATCGTGATTTCCCTTTTGGCGGCGACGGCGGAAAAATCGTAATCGGCGAAAGGTTCGCCGCGCAGCTGTTCCGCCAGGATGTCGAGCGCATAACGGTCGTCTTTTTCCCCGGGAGAAAAATTTTTCGCACGGCAGGCGAGCGCCAGCAGCATTTCCGCGTAAGCGGCAAGATCGGCGTGATGACCGACGGGATCGCAGCGGTAAAGTTTGAGCATTTCGCGGAAGATCTCTTCGGTCTTTTCCGGTTCGCATGCCTGGAAGCATCCGGCGGGAAACGCCGCGTCGAGCGCGCGCATCATCCGGTCGCTCCGTTCTCCGGAAAAGTCGAAGTAAAAGTGTTCCGCCTTTTCGTTTTCCGACAGCAGAAAACGGAATTTTTCCCCTTTTTTGATCCAGAAACACGCAGGCGCGCGGACGTCGATTTCCCTGCCCGATTTTTCCAAAATCAAATGTCCGGCAAAGATAAATTCAAAGGAATTGCTTTCCGCGCACATTTCCACGTCGTGCGGATTTTGCAGTTCGTGGTGCAGAACGATGCGAAAATGGATGTCGCTGAAATAGTCCGTCATCTTTTTCCCTCCTGCCATACTATAGAACCCGAACGATGATTTTTCCAATCGCAAAATCGCTTTTTTATCCGTTTATGATAATTTTTATCGGATTTTGACAATTGTAAAAAATTTTTCCGGCTTTATGGTATGGCAAAGGCCACGAAACGGCGCCGGTGATTTTGCCGTCCGCACGTTTCCGGAAACGGAGGAAAAATAAAATGCTTTGCGTAGGATGTGCTGAAAAAATCATCGACGTACCGCTCTTTGCCGAACTTTACGGCTACGGTCACTTCAGCGGACGGCGGAATCAGGGGGTGCAAGACCCGTTGTACGCACGCGGTTATTCCTTCTTCGACGGGGAAAAACGCGCGCTCGTCATCTACAGCGACATCTGCGTTTCCGATACGGAAGCGTGCCGGGTGATGCGGGCGGAAATTTCCGCGCGCTTTTGCCTTGATCCCGACGGCATCGCCTTTGTCGCAACGCATACGCACTGCGCTCCGCCCGTCGGCCGTACCGGCTATACCTTCGGCGTCGCCGACCCTGTTTTTCAGGAAAACTGGCGCCGCGCCGTCCTCGAAGTCGCCGAAAAGGCGTTGCTCGACGAGGAAGAGATCATCTCCGCGACGGCGGGCAGAGCCCCGGTTGCCGACCCGATCGGCAGAAACCGCGTCGATCACGACCGGAATGCGACCGACGAGACGATCCGCTGGGTGAAATTGTGCCGCGCCGACAAGAGCGTGAAACTTCTGCTTCACAATCACGGCGTCCACGGGATCTCCAGCAACGGGCCGATGGTCCATTTGGCTTCCGCCGACTGGATGGGCTTCGCCAACCGGAAGATCAAGGAGCAAAAAATTGCCGGCATGCCGCTTTTCCTCCTCGGCCCCGCCGGCGACATCAATCCGACAAAAACCTGTATCGACATCAAAAACGTCAACGGCAACGAAGAAACGGCGACCCCCTATCTCGAATATCTTGTTTCCGACCTCGACAAAGGCGAAACGATCAATGTTTCCCGTGTCGATTACAAGTTTGAAACCGTCGAAATGCCGACCGTGCCGCAGAGCGTCGCCGAGTTGCGCGCCGATGCGCAGGCGTTGCGCGACACCGACAAAAAAATGAACGTCAACTACTGGAGTTGCGGTGCAAAATACATCGACGAGATGGCGCTCCTCGCCGAAAAGGGCTATCATCTCGGCGCGAAACTGGATTTTCAAGTCATTAAGATCGGCGATTTCGCGATCTATTTCGTCCCCGGAGAACTTTACATCGCGCCCGGCAGGGAACTCCTTGCGCGCGCCAAAGTGAAATATCCTCTGATCGCGACGGTTTCCAATGCCGACGGCGGTTACTTTTTCGATGAAACGAGCGCAAAGCGTTATCCCAACGCGATGAGCAAAGACGACCGGATGTTCGGTTTCTACGAAATCTACGGTTATATGTATCGACGGCACTTCAAATACTGCGACAACGTCGCGGAATTTGTCATCAATCAACTCTTAAAGATGGAGGAAATGTAAAATGTCCATGTCCGATCTCGCGATCAACGGCGGCAAGCCGGTCTTCGAAGGCAAAGGCGCGATCGATCTCGCGCCGGCGTGGCCGATCCCCTATCCCGAAACGGAAGAAAAACTCAGCGAAGTCTACCGTTCCGGCAAGTGGGGCGGCGTGAAAAAGTACGAACAGCTGCTGATGGAAGAATTTTCCGCCTGGCAGGGCGGCAAATACTCGGCGTGGATGGCGAACGGCACGGTGACGCTCGAATGCGCGCTCATTTCCCTCGGCATCGGCCCCGGCGACGAAGTGATCGTGCCCGGCGTTTCGTGGCTCGCCACCGCCGAAGTGCCGATCTATCTCGGCGCCAAAACGGTCATCGTCGACATCGACAAGGAAACGTTCTGCATCGACCCCGCAAAAATCGAAGAGGCGATCACGCCGCGCACAAAGGCGATCATCCCCGTCCACCTTTTCTCGGCGTGCGCCGATATGGACAAGATCAACGCGATCGCCAAAAAGCACAATCTTTTCGTCATCGAAGACTGTGCTCACGCCCATGGCGCGAAACAGCACGGCAAGGGCGTCGGTTACATCGGCGACATCGGCAGTTTCAGCTTCCAGTTGTCGAAACTTATGACCGCGGGCGAAGGCGGCTGCTGCACGACGGACAACGAAGAGTATTTCGACCGCGTTTTCCGCACGAGCCACATCGGCAACAGCCGCATCCATCCCGCCGTCGCTCCGACCGCGGGGATGCTCTGCCACCAGTACCGTTTCACCGATTTCCAGGCGGCGATCATCTACGATCAGCTGCATCATCAGGACGAGTTGAAAGCCAAGCGCGCGAAATCCGCCGCCCGCATCAAGGAGCTGCTCAAAAACACCCCGGGCATCGTCGAACAGAAATCCAGTTGCGCCGACGACGACCGCGCGTTTTACTTCTACGCGTTGCGGCTGTTGCTCGATCATCTCAAACCGGGCATCGACCGCGCGTTTCTGATGAAAGCGTTTCAGGCGGAAGGCGTTCTGCTCCACGAGGGCTGGGGACGCCCCATCGTCGATATGATGTCGTGGAATGTTCCGTGGAATCTCTACGTCAAACATCCGACTCCCGTCTGCGAGGAAACGATGTACAAGAGCGGCCTTTTCTCGATGGGCAATCTGCTGCTCGCCGACGACGCCGTCATCGACAAAGTTGCCGAAGGCATCGACAAAGTCATGCGCGAATGCGCCGAATAAAAGGAGACCCCATTATGCCGAAATACGGAGTCGCCGACTACGGCATCAATGTCTGGGAAGGCGGTTGCTTCTCGGTCGGGGAACGGCTGAAAAAACTCAAAAAGATCGGCTTCGACGGCATTGAGTGGCTCAAAGGCGCCGACAGCGAAGAGGCATTCTGCAACGCCGTGACCTTCCACAAACTGGGGATGGATTTCACGAGCTGCGAAATGGGCAAACCGGAATTGTCGCTGCGCACGGCGTGCGCTTTCGGCAAAAAATACGTCTGGATCCCGACCAAAGGGCGCGACGTCAAGATCGACCTTTTCTGCCGCTACGCCAAAAACTTCTGCGCCGCCGCCAAAAGTTACAACGTAACGGGCGCGCTCCACAACCACCTCGGTTGCACGGTCGAAAATCAGGACGAACTTGAATACTTCCTCAAAAAAGTGCCCGAAGCCGGACTTCTGCTCGACATCGGCCACCTCGCGGGGGCTTCCGGGAATTGCGTCGAGATCGTCGAAAAATATTTCGACCGGCTCGTCGCGGTCCACTTCAAGGGCGTCGAAGTCCTGAACAAAAAAGCCCCTCTCTCGACGTGGTGGGAACGCTACCGGCTCTGCGGTCTTACGGAAGATACGATCGGCATCGACTTCGCGGGGATCGTCAAAGTCCTCAAAAAGCGCGGCTACGACAAATGGTTGCTCGTCGAACACGACACCCATATCCGCGACCCCTACAGGGATCTTGCGGAAAGTCTCGCATTTCTGCAATCGCTCTGGCAAAAAGCGAAATAAGGAAACGCCCCTTCTTCCGGCGTCCTTTTTTTCCGGTTTTCCGGGGAAAAGGACGCCGCTTTTTTGTGTTAAAAATAAACCCGTTTTTTTCTCGCTTCCGCGTCTTGTTAAAAGAACTTTTCCGTGCTATTGTATAGAAAAGATTATGAACTTTTCCACAAAAAAACGGGGGATTTTCAATGAAAACAGCTAAAAAACTTTTCCTGTCGATGCTCTTCGCCGCGGGGGTATGCACGTTCGCGTCCACGGAAATCGTCGTAGAAGCCGAAGATTTCGCCACCCCCGGGGACTGGCAGTCCGCGAATTACGCCAGCGCCACCATATTGATGGGCGGCAAGATCGGCGCCATCGCGAAAACAACGTTCAAGGCGGAACCGGGCGACTACTACGTTTTCGTCCGGGCGATGACGCACGGCGGCGGTTTCCGTTACGCCGAAATTTCCGTCAACTCCCGGAAACTCGGTCAAGCGGGCGACGAGCCGATCGGCGAAGATGAAAAAGCCGGCTGGCATTGGGTCCCCTTGAAGAAAAAAATCCGCCTCAACGCCGAAAACAACACGATCAAGATGATCGCCCATTCCGATTACACGCGCATCGACCGCATCCTTTTTTCCACCGACAAAGATTTCGATTGCAGCAAGGCGCCCGCGCCCGTCGTTTCCAAAGACCGCAAGATCTCCGGACGGGAACTGGAGGGGATCTTCCCCCGTCCGAAACCGGAAGGCGACGGTCCCGATATGCTGTTGCTTTCGGGCGGACGCCCGTGGCTCGGCAACGGCCATTACAAGCATTTCACCGAAGCCGGATACCGCGTGATGGTGCTCAACAGCGTCTATCTCGACGGGTGCGGCGGCGCGAGCATCAAGATCACGCCGAGCGATCCCGTGGAACCGAAACCGCTCGACGGCATCACGCCGGAATTTAAAGATCTCGGCAAATACAAGATCGTCGTTTTCGACTCGATGCCCGCCGACGCGCAGGAAAAACTCTTCACGCCGGAACGCGTCGAAGCATTGAAAAAATTCGTTTCCGACGGCGGAAGCGTCGTTTTCTCGGTCAACGTACCGGAAAGACTCGGCGACTTGCTCCCCGTGCAGAAGCAAGCGGGCGCGGATTCGATGGAAGAATACGGCCTTGACGGCGCCTACGCCGAAAGACCGGAAACGAAACCGTTTGCGACGCTTCCCGAAAAATGGGATCTTTACACCTATTTCCGCGTCTGCGAACCGCGGGGGAACGCCAAAGTGCTCTCCTATATCTGCGGCGAAAACGGCACCCGCATCTGCCCGTATATCGTCGAGATGCCTTACGGGAAGGGCAAGACGCTCTTCTGGAACGCCCAGTATGAACGCCTCACGCAGGCGGTCTCGCTTTTCACCTGGGCGCATACTCCGACGCTCGTCGCGGCGCTCGCCGAAACCGTCTGCCCCGACGCCAAAGTCGATGCCGCCAATTTCTACAACAAGGTCATCGCCGCGCAAAAAGAAGAACTCCATCCCGAAACGCTCGACGCCTGCGAAGCGGCGATCTCCGAACCCGTTTTCTCGCTCGAAGCGAACGGCGACGAGGCGATAGTCCAAGGCGACGAGATCGTTTTCGCCAACGGCGCGAAAGTCAAGATCGCCGCCGACAAAAAATCGGTCGATCTCTACTTCCCCGGCGCGGCGAAACCCTACGTCCGCAATTTCCGGCTTCCCAACGTCGGCTACCCCGCCAAGGCGGACAAAGTCGATTCGCTGGAAACCGCCGAAGCCGTCGGCACGAAAAAGGAAGACCGCGCTTCCAAAGCGGTCTGGAGCATCGTTTCGGTCGCCGGGGGCAAAGAGGCGACGATCAAAGTTTCCGCCGACGACGGCAGCGCCTACACCTGGACGATCAAAACGGGCGGCGCCGATGTCGACGGCCGCAAATTCACCGGATTCGGTCATCAGGTAACGCTCGACACGATGCCGAGCCATCTGCTTTCCTCGATCAATTTTGAACAGAAAGTCGACGTCGGCAACAAAAACTTCCGCCGTTTCGCCTGCTACGAGCCGCCGCGCGGCTACAAAAACTACGACCTTTCCGGAAAAACGGATGTCAACACCCGTTCGCTGAGCTTTTTCTCGTCCGCCCAGCCCTTCAGCTGGGTCGAAGGCAGCGACGCGGTCTTTTCGGAATTCGTCGAAACGCCCGCTCCGACTTCGCTCGCATACACGATGAAAAAGAACGACGACGCCGTCACGGGAAAAATCATCTTTTCCTTCGGCCGCGTCAAGGCGCCGCAATCGACGCCCGTTTTCTGGCAGATGGTTTCCGACGCCAAGTACAATACGACGAACGACTGGATCGCGATGTACCAGTTCCAGCGGAAAATGCTCCGCGCCAAGGCGGGCTTCCCCGAAGTCGCCGCCCAGCCCAACGCCTGCAACCGCGACACCTGCACCGACGCCGAACAGGTCAAGTGCATGGACTACGCCGCGGCGCACGGTTTCAAACTCTACGCGCTCAATTTCTGCCCCGCGCCGATGGAATCCTTTGAAAATCCGCATAAACGCTTCAACGACTGCAAAGAGCGCAACCTTGCGGGTTATCCGTGGTTCCCCTGCTGCCATTCGCCCGACAAGACGCGCACGGTCGTCGAACACCCCGAGTGGTATCTCAAAGACGAAAACGGCCAGCTCTCGCAGTATTTCGGTCACTTCTACATCGGCGACATGAACAATGAAGAATTCATGAAATGGCATCTCGGACTCGTCGATTTTATGATGCAGCAGGGAATGAAGACCGTCTGGTACGATATGGGCGGTTCGGCTTCGGGCGGCGTGAATTTTGCCACGCCGGAATCGCCGATCGCCTTTTGGAATCAGATGAAGCTTTTCCACCACTATTATGAAAACGGCGGCTGGGTGGTCACCGAAGGGATGAATCCCTGCGTCGTGGACGGTTACATTTTCCGAGAGAACGTCTACAACGAACCGGTCGGCAATGAATTCTGCATGATCGGCGCGCAGGTCAACGGCGGCGGTTTCCGCTGTCCGTTTTTCCGGCTGGCGATGTACGACGTCTTTTTCCCGCTGTCGATGGATCCGGTCGCGCTCCATTTTGAAAAAGAGATCGGTCTGAACGACAAACTGCTTCACGCGCTCTCGTTCGTGCCGGCGATCAACGACGTCCTCGCGCAGGGGATGCCGTTCATCCGCGAAACGGCGTTCGGCACGACGTGGATCACGCCCAAAGGCGGCGCCGTTTTCTGCTGGAACGGCGTCAAGGATCTGCAGATCCGACTCCCCGAAGGGACGGTCGCCGATTATCTCGTCTGCAACGGCAAAACCGTGAAACTGGACGGCAAACTGCCGGCTTCGGTCGAACCGGAAACGCTGATCGTACTCAAAAAGAAATAAAACGGAGAAATTCCTTATGCGATCCACTCATAAACGTTTCCTTTCCGCGCTGACGCTCGCCGCGTTCGGGATCTGCGGCGCCGGCGAAGTCGTCATCGAAGCCGAAGATTTCGCCGACCGCGGCGAATGGCAGATCGTCGATTACGCCAACGCCACCATTCTGCTCGGCGACAAGAAAAACGCCGTCGCGACGACGAAATTCAAGGCGGAACCGGGTGATTACTACGTTTTCATCCGCGTGATGACTCACGGCGGCGGTTTCCGTTGCGCGAATCTTTCGGTCAACGGTCTTAAACTCGGCAAGATCGGCGACGAAAAGATCCCCGAAGGCGGAAAACCCGGATGGCATTGGGTCAAAAAACCCTACAAGATCCACCTCAGCGCCGAAAACAACTCGATCAAACTCATCGCCGACAACGAATTCGCCCGGGTTGACCGTTTCATTTTCTCCACCGATCCCGCTTACGATACCGCCGCGGCGCCCGCGCCCGTCAAATCGAACCGGCAGCCCTCCGGACGTCAGCTCGAGGGGATCTTTCAGCGGCCGAAACCGAAAGGCGACGGTCCCGATATGCTGTTGCTTTCAGGCGGCCGTCCATGGATCGGCAACACGCACGCCAACCACTTCGCGCAGGCGGGCTACCGCGTAACGCTCATCAACAGCGTCTACCTCGACGGGTGCGGCGGCGCGAGTATCAAGATCACGCCGAGCGATCCCGTGGAACCGAAACCGCTCGACGGCATCACGCCGGAATTCGCCGATCTCGGCAAATACAAGATCGTCGTTTTCGACACGATGCCGCTTGAAGGACAGGAAAAACTCTTTACGCCGGAACGCATCGAGGCATTGAAAAAATTCGTTTCCGACGGCGGAAGCGTCGTTTTCACGGTCAACGTGCCGGAAAAACTCGGCGACTTGCTCCCCGTCGAAAAGCAGAAAGTGATGGATTCGATGGACAAAGTCGACGTCGAAGGCGCTTATGTGTCGCGTCCGCAGAACGCCGCTTTCGGTATGTTGCCCGAAAAATGGGACGTTTTCACCGAATTCCGCTTCTGTCAGGCGAAACCGGGCGCCCGTGTTCTGGCGAACGTCTGCGATCCGCAGGGCAATGCGGTTTCGCCTTACCTCGTCGAAATGGACTACGGCAAAGGCAAAGTGATTTTCTGGAACGCCCAGTACGAGCGGTTGCAGAAAACCCGTCAACTCTTCGGATGGGCTTATACCCCGGCTTTGTCCGGAGCGATCGCCGAAACCGTCTGTCCCGACGGCAAAGTCGATGCCGGCGCCAATCTCAAAAAACAAATGAAAATCGCAGAAGGCGAAATTCAGCCGAAAACGCTTGAGAGCGCGCAGATCGCGATTTCCTCGCCGGAATTTTCGCTTCACGCGACCGATGCCGCCGCGACGGTGCAAGGCGACGAGATCGTTTTCGGCAACGGTGCGAAAATCAAGATCGCCGAAGACAAAAAATCGGTCGATCTCTACTTTGCCGGAGCGACGAAACCCTATGTGAAAAATCTCGCCCTGCCCGTGATCGGTTATCCCGCCAAAGCGGACAAGGTCGATTCTTTGGAAACCGCCGAAGCCGTCGGCGTCAAAAGTGAAAACAAAACTTCCTCCGCGACGTGGAAGATCGTTTCCGTCGAGGGGGGAAAATGCGCGACGATCAAAGTCGTCGCCGACGACGGCAGCGCCTACACCTGGACGTTCCGTACCGGCGAAGCCAACGTGGACGGCAGACTTTTTTCCGGACTCGGTCAGGAAATCACGATCGACGCGTTGCCGAAACATCTGCTGGCGTCGGTCACGCTGACGCAGAAAGTCGACGTCGGCAACAAAAATTTCCGCCGTTTCGCCTGCTATCAGCCGCCGCGCGGATACAAGGACTTCGATTTCACGGGCGGCGTCGCTGCCGATACGAGATCGTGGGGATTCTTTTCCGACGGACAGCCCTTCAGCTGGATCGAGGGGAGCGACGCGGTTTTTTCGGAATTTGTCGATGCGCCCGCGCCGACATCGCTCGGTTATACCGTGAAAAAAGGCGACGATTTTGCCGTCGGCAAGATCACCTTCCGTTTCGGCAGGGTCAACGTGCCGCAGAGTACGCCGCTCTTCTGGCAGATGGTTTCCGACGCCAAGTACAACACGACGAACGACTGGATCGCGATGTATCAGTTCCAGCGGAAAATGCTGCGCGCGAAAGCGGGCTTCCCCGAAATCGCCGCCCAGCCCTGCGCCGCCTATCACGACACCTGTACAAAAAATGAATCCCGCTCCATCATGGATTTTGCCGCGGAAAAAGGTTTCAAACTCATGTTTCTCCCCTATTGTCCCGCGCCGATGGAAGCATTCGAGGGACCGCATTCGCCATTCACCGACTGCAAAGCGCGCAATATGGCGGGTTATCCCTGGTTCCCCTGTTGCCATTCGCCCGACAAAACGCGCACGGTCGTTGAACATCCCGAATGGTATCTCAAAGACGAAAACGGCAAACTCGCGCAGTATTTCGGTCACTTCTACATCGGCGACATGAATAATGACGAATTCATGAAATGGCATCTTTCCGTCGTGGACAATATGATGGCACAGGGGGTCAAGACCGTCTGGTACGACATGGGCGGCACGGGCTCCGGCGGCGTCAATTTCGGCACGCCGGAAAGCCGCATCAGTTTCTGGAAGCAGATGGAACTTTTCCGCCACTACTATCAGAAAGGCGGCTGGGTGGTCACGGAGGGGATGAATCCCTGCGTGATCGACGGCTACATTTTCCGCGAAGACATCTACAATGAGCCGGTCGGCAACGAATTCGCGATGATCGGCGCGCAGATCCACTGGGGCGGTTTCCGCTGTCCGTTTTTCCGGTTGGCGATGTACGACATTTTCTGGCCGATGGAACTCGATCCCGTGGTCTTCAATTTCGAGAACAAGATCGGGAGCATCCGGAATTTTTCCGAAGCGGTCTCTTTCGTGCCGGCGATCAACGACATTCTCGCGGGGGGAATGCCCTTCATCCGCGAAACGCCTTTCGGGACGACGTGGATCAGCGAAAAAAGCGGCGCGATCTTTTTCTGGGAGGGTGTCAAGGATTTCAAAGCGTCCCTTCCCGAAGGTTTTGAAGCGGTTTCGCTCGTCTGCGACGGAACAACCGTCGATCTCGGCGGTAAAATGCCTTCCTCGGTCGAACCGAAAACGCTGATCGTGCTCAAGAAAAAATGAAGCACGCGCTCATCCGGTTGTTCGGGGTGATAGCGTTTTTTCCCCTGCTCGCAGGGGAAGAAACGTGTTTTGAAACGAAATTCACTCCGGACTGGGATAAAACGCATTGGGAAATGGTCCGGAGCAGCCGTTTCGATTGGGAAGGGAGCTTTCTGCAGTCCGCCGATGCGATCGAAAATCGGGTCCCGGCGGACGCTGCGGCGCAGGAAATGCGTTCCTCCCGCGCCGGAGAGACCTATGCCGCGATGGTACTCAAAGAGCGTTTCGACGGAAATTTCCGCATCGAATGCACGATGGAATTTCTCGACCGGATGGCTCCGGGGATCGTGCTTGCCGCCGATCCCGTCGTCAACGCGAAAGGGAAACCGGAATTCCGCGAGCATTGGGAAGCGATCCTCTTTGACAACGGCTTGAACGTCTGGCATCACGTTTTCGTCGGCGGCAAGCAGAAATGGACGCTGGCGGATCATTTGGGGCGCGCGGGGCTTTTCGCACCGGAAGTCAAACATCATCTGACGGTAACGGTAAAGCGGAAAAGCGATCCGGAGCGCACGGAAATCAGCGTCGAATGCGACGGTTTTTCGACGGGGTACGCGGAAAAGGATTTTTTTCCGGGACCGTTTCGCATCGGGATCGTGGCGGGCGAAGGGGTGAATCGTTTTTACGATTTCAAGGTGGTACGGCTGGATTGATGCGGCGGGGATTTGCATTTTGCGCAAACGCCGTTATATTAAGGGTGTGAGGTCGTACGGCGGATGCCGTGCGCCAGGAAGAAACATGGTTAAGGAGTAAAGAAAATGGCTGCGAAAGTTGATCCCGAAAAGTGCTGCGGTTGCGAAACCTGCGTGAATACCTGCCCGGTCGGCACGATTTCGATGCAGGACGGCAAGGCGGTGGTCGGTGCGGATTGCGTCGAGTGCGGCGCCTGCGTCGGCGAATGCCCCGCGGAAGCGATCTCTCTCTAAAGATCGTCCGATAGAAAAGCCGGAGGAGTTCCCTCCGGCTTTTTTGTTCTGCCAAAAGATAACGCCGCGCCCCGAATTTATTTGCAGGGATACAGCGATGTGACGCAGCTCATTTGCGCCATGCAGGGCAAAAAAATCGGTCATCCCGTTGCCGGTCCGATGGTCGGTGCGCTGTCGTGTCTGAATGAGAACTGCTTGCAGGAAATGGCGGACATACACCACGGCAGAGCCATCGGTCCCGTCGCGTTGACGCCCCTCACACCGGGGGACTGCCGCGGATTGCCGCTCACCGGGCATCTGGAACGGCTCTGCCGCGTCTGGAAATCCTCCTGTCCGCCGGATCCCCGGGGACGCATTGTTTTTATCGAATACGTCAACGGTTCACCGGAAAAGACCCGGCAACTTTTGCAGGAATTGCTTGACGGCGGATTTTTCCGCGATGCCGCGGGGGTGGTTTTCGGGCAATTCGTCCGTTGCGGAGAGGATGCGGAAATCCAAAAAATCCTGACGGAATTCGCTCCCCAAACGGGGCTCCCCGTTTATTGCGGATTTCCTTTCGGCCATACGCAAAACTGCTACACCATTGATTTCGCCCGTCCTTGCGAGATCAGCGGAAACGCCTTGACATTTCCGGCAGTGCAATAATTTGCCGTGAATTTTTTCTGGGGCGCTGTATAAGTAAACTCGTCATTTTTTAGCTTTCGTTTTTTGGCGCGGAAACATCGTTTTCGGCGCAAAAAAAACGGAAGTCCGCAAGCGTCCCTCCGTCGAATCCGAACTGGGGTGGTAGACCGGACTCGAACCGGCTCTCCTTCCGGGCCACACGGCGAAGCCGAGCCTGAGCGGCGCGAAGGCCCCCGCTCCACAAGCGCAGGAAAGACGCGGCAACTGCGCCGGCAGTTGCGAGCGGGAGCGGGAGGATTTTCGTTTTTTGGCGCGGAAACATCGTTTTCGGCGCAAAAAAAAAACGGAAGTCCGCAAGCGTCCCTCCGTCGAATCCGAACTGGGGTGGTAGACCGGACTCGAACCGGCGACCTCCTGGGCCACAACCAGGCGCTCTAACCAACTGAGCTACAACCACCACGATGATGATTTTATAAAATACATCTTAACGGGCGAGTTTTCAAGCGGAACCGGGAGGAAAAATTCTCTTTCGCGGGAAAGGGGAAGATTTTTTCGCTTCGGAAGTGCTTGAATATCGGTGAAAGCGTTTTATATTATCGTGAAAACGGAATGCTGTCACGGCGGGGGCGGATTTGAAGCGCATCGGAATATTTTTCTCTTGTCTTTTCTTTTTTTGGGCGGCGGCGGCATTTGAGGCGCCGGAATTGACGGGGCGTTTCGTCGACCGTGCGGGGGTCTTGAATTCCGCGGAAGCGGCGAAAACGGAAAAACTTCTGCGTCTTTTCGAGAAAGCGACGGGGGGACAACTTTTCGTCGTGCTTCTGCCGGATTTCGGCGATGCGTCGCCCGAGGAAGCGGGGATCGCGCTGATGGATAAATGGAAGCCGGGGCAAAGGGGAAAGGACAACGGAGCGATCCTGTTGCTGGCGATGAAAACGCACAGGATGCGTTTGGAGATCGGCTACGGATGGGAAGGCACCGTAAACGATGCCAAAGCGGGCGACATTCTCCGGCTGGCGGCGGGATTTTTCAGGGAAAATCGTTATGCCGACGGGATTGCGGCGGGCGTCAATCAACTGGCATTCGATCTTACGGGCAAAGCGCTTGACCCCGATTTGCCGCTTGCCGAAGAGGAAGAAAACAGCGTGTCGCCGTTGGTGATATTGTTGCTTTTTGTGAGCGTGATCCTGCTTTTCAGACGGTTTCCGTTTCTGCTGATGTTTCTCGGCGGTTTCGGAGGACGCGGCGGCGGCTTCGGAGGCGGAGGATACGGTGGTTTTGGAGGCGGCTTCGGGGGAGGAGGAGGCGGTCGCGGCGGAGGCGGCGGCGCTTCGGGAAGTTGGTAAACATATTCCGGCAAATCAAAGGGCAAGGAAAGGAAAAACAGCAATGAAAAAAAGTTTTTGGATCTGGATCGTCGTCATCCTTCTGATCGTCGCGGCGGTTTTCGTCATCTCGACGCGGAACGATTTGATCGCGCAGGATGAAGCGGTCGGTGAACAATGGGGGCAGATCGACGCGCAACTGCAACGGCGGAACGACTTGATCCCGAATCTTGTCGCGTCGGTCAAAGGGTATGCGGCGCACGAAAAGGAGATTTTTTCCAGCGTGGCGAACGCCCGTTCTTCGCTGCTGGCGGCGAAAACGCCGGAAGAAAAAGCCGAAGCGTCCGCGCAGGTATCGGCTTCGCTGGGACGGCTGCTCGCCATCGCGGAAAACTATCCCGACCTCAAAGCGGACGGGAGTTTTCACCGGTTGATGGATGAACTTGCCGGCACGGAAAACCGCATTGCGGTCGCGCGGACGCGTTACAATCAATCGGTCAAGGAGTACAATCGCGCCATCCGGCAGTTCCCGGGTTCTTTGTTCGCCTCGGGAATGGGGTTGGAAAAACGCGGATACTTCAATCCTCCCGCCGGTCATCAGGCGGTGGAAACGGCGCCCGAAGTCAAATTTTAAAACCGCGTGGTTTTTTCCCGCCGGACCGCCATCCGGCGGGTTTTCATTTTTTCGGTTTGAGGGTGCGGAGGGTCGCTTGTTCGATGCGGGGATCTTCCGGCCAGAAGTGTTTGGGGTAGCGGCTTCTCATATCGCGGCGCACACGTTCCCAGCTGCCGCGCCAGAAACCGGGAAGATCGGACGTGATCTGCACCGGGCGTCCGGCGGGGGAAAGCAACTCCAGACGCAACGGGATCTTGGCATTTCCCACCGTCGGGTGCGTATTCAGTCCGAAAAGTTCCTGGATCCTGACGGAAAGCTTGGGGTGTCCGTCCGAATAGTCGATCGCGTGGAGCGCGCCGGCGGGAGTGCGGAATTCGGCGGGATACAGTTTTTCGAGCGACCGGAAACGGCTTTCCCCCAAAAAATTGCGTATCAAAGTATGCCACGGGAGTTTTTCCAGATCGCCGGAAGTGCGGATGTTTCCGAAAGCGGCGGCGGCTTCGTCCGAAGCGAGAAAATCCCCCCATTTTTCATTTTCCCAGTCGGGATAAAGATCGCCTTCCCTTTCGTACGCGAAACAGATGCGGCGCAAAAGCAGATTCGCCTTTTTGTCCGTCGCGGGCGGCAAGGCGATCCCGCGACGGAGCGCATCGCGTATGACGGCACCGGCAAGCAACGCGGGATCGACGGTTTCGCGTTCGCGTTCGAGTACGATCGCACCGAAACGCCGTTCGACGAAACCCGTCGCGCGGCCGTCGGCGGAAAGTTCGACGACGTGCCGGGTGACGATCCGTCCGGGAAAAAGCGTTTCGAGCGACTCCGGGTCGAGCGCGGCGGCAAGACGGATCACACTTTTTCCCGCCGTATGTCCGTCAAGACGCGCCACGGCGAGAAATTCCGCGGAAAAGCCGTCGGCTTCGTCGCGGAGCCGGGCGCCGCCGCTGGTCGCAAGCAGAAATTCCGTGCGGCTTGCATCGCGGCGCCGACCGATCCATTCCGGGAATGCGCGTCCGACAAGTTCCCCGCAAAGATCAAGATCGGAAATCCCGCCGGAAACGCCGCAATCGCGGAGCAACCGGGCGTATAATTTTCCGGTATTGCCGAATTTTTCCGGGGCGCGCCGGAAAATTTCCACTTTTTCCCGCAGATCCGCCGAAGTCCCGATGCGCTCGGCATCGCGTTCTTCGAGAAGCGCCGCCAACGCGCATCCGAGGGCGCCGGCGCCGCGCTTTTTGGCGTCGAGGATCATTGCCGCAAGACGCGGATGCACCGGGAGCGCCGCCATTTCGTTTCCGAAGGGCGTGATCGTCCGGTTTTCATCAAGCGCGCCGAGCGATTCGAGCAATTTTTCCGCGACGCGGAAATTCGTTTCGGGCGGCGGATCAAGCCAATGCAGTTCCCCGGGGCGGACACCGAAACGGGCGATCGCAAGCGCCGTTTCCGCGAGGTCGCATTCAAGGATCTCCGGGACGTTTCCGGCGGGAAATCCCGCTTCGTCAAACGCCGGATAGAGCCGGAAAACCTTTCCCGGCGCAACCCGCCCCGCCCGTCCGGCGCGTTGTCCGGCGCTGTGGCGGGAAATCCGCCGCGTTTCAAGAAACGAAAGCCCCGCGCCGGGATCGAAACGCAATCTTTTTTCCCATCCGGCGTCGATGACGGCGTCGATCCCAGGCACGGTGATGCTGCTTTCGGCGATGTTGGTCGCCAGGATCACGCGGCGGTGCGACGAGGGAGAAAAGATCCGGTTCTGGGCGGCGAGATCGAGCATTCCGTGAAGCGGTATGACCTCCGCCGTGCCGTGCAGAGCATTTTCCAAAAGTTCCGCGGTGCGGGCGATCTCGCCGGCTCCGGGCAGAAAAACGAGCGCGTCGCGTTGCGTCAGCGGCAGAATGCGAAGGACGGCGCGCGCCGTTTCCTTCGGCAGTTCGCGCAAATTGCCCGACGCCGCTTCCCGGCGGATCTCCACGGGGAAAAGCCGTCCCGGCACGGAAACGACCTGCGCGTGCAGAAATCCGGCGATCTTTTCGGCGTCGATCGTCGCGGACATCACGACGATCTTGAGATGCGTAGCGAAATTTTCCCGCGACGCCAGCGCCAGCGTCAGCGCGAGATCCGTCTGGACGCCCCGTTCGTGAAATTCATCGAAAAGGATCGCGCCGACGTTTGCCAGCGAAGGATCTTCCTGCAATGCCGCCAGCAACACGCCGGGGGTGACGACGAGAAGTTTCGTCGTTTTGCCGCGGCGGGATTCTCCGCGCACCGCGTAACCGATCGTTTCCCCGGGGCATTCGCCCGCGAGTTCCGCGAGCCGCGCCGCCGCCGCGCGGACGGCGATCCGACGGGGTTCGACGAGATAGATCAGCCCCTCGAAATCATCCAGAAGCGCCAACGGCAGAAGGGTCGTTTTGCCCGCGCCGGGCGCCGCGACGACGACCAGTTGCGAAGAATTTTTCGCGGCGGCGCGCAGTTGCGGCAGAAACGGGGTGATCGGCAACTCCGGGAGCGGCATCATTTCGCCCTCGGATGCGCTTTTTTGTAGACGGTTTTCATCCGTTCGGCGCTGACGTGGGTGTAGATCTGTGTGGTGTTCAGCTGCTCGTGACCCAGAATATCCTGCACGCTCCGCAAATCGGCGCCCGCATCCAGCAGATGGGTCGCAAAACTGTGGCGCAGTTTATGCGGCGAAAGGTCCACGGGCAATCCGGCGGAAACGAGATAATTTTTCAGATTCCGCTGATAACTGCGCGGTGTCAGACGTTCGCCGAAACGGTTGACGAAAACGGGGTCGTTTTTTTCCCGTCCGGCATAATTTTTCCGTACCCGGAAATAGGCGAGAAGCGCGCGCACCGCCATTTGTCCGACGGCGCAGAGGCGTTCCTTTTTGCCCTTGCCGCGCACGAGGGCGACGCCTGCGCCGAGATCGAGGTCGCCGAAGTTCAACTGCATCGCTTCGCTGATGCGCATCCCCCCCGAATAAATGACTTCGGTGAGCGCCCCGTCCCGCAACATCGCGAATTCCGCGCTTTCGGGCGTTTTCGCGGTCTTGTCGGCGACGGCGGCGCGCCAGTAAGCGGGGATTGCCTGCAACAATCGTTCGATTTCGGGAACGTTCATCACCATCGGGAGCGGTTTGTCCGCGCGGATCGGCGACAGATGCGCGAAAGGATTGAAATCAACGTGATTTTGCTGGACGAGATAGCGGAAAAACGACCGCAACGCCGAAATTTTGCGCTGCATCGAGCGTTTGGAATCACCCGCTTCGTGAAGCGCCATCACGAAACGGCGCGCCGCGTCGACATCGACTTTTTCCCATTCGTCGAAGTCGGGACCGGTATCAAAAACGCGGCGGAGAAATTCCGCGATGTCGCGCCGGTAGGCGGCGATGGTATGACGCGAAGCGTCGCGTCCGTCTTCAAGGGCGCGCAGATAATCGGCGAGTTTTCCCATTTTCCGGCAAAAAAAAAGCGATTTTTATTGTTTTCCGCTTGTCGGGCGGTCGAAAAACCGTTATATTACGGACATAACGTCAATAATGTACCGCAGCGCGGTACGCAATTCAATCCGGAAAATTTTTCCGGGGAGGTTTTTTATGAAAAAATATGGTTTCGTGTTGTCGCTGATGCTGGGCTTTTCCGTACTGACTGCGGCGGAGGGCACTCCGGGGAAAGTCACCGCCGACCGCCTGAATCTGCGCTTTTCGCCGGAATTGAAATCGCCGGTCGCGGGAAAAGTGCAGCAGGGAGAAACGCTGACCGTCTATTCCGTCAGCGGCAATTGGGCGGAAGTCGGCGCGCCCGAAGACCTCAAAGTCTACATTTCCGAGGCCTATGTTTCCGGCGGAAAACTGATCCGCGCCGTGCAAATGCGCGGCGACAAAAGCGCGACGGCGCCGAGTTTCGGGGAATTGCCCGCCGGCAGTGAAGTAAAACTCCTTGACGACCGCGCTTACGGCTGGGTGCGGATCGCGCCGCCGGAAACGCTGCGTCTTTTCGCGGCGAGGATGTATCTGGATTTCGATGCGGACAAACTGACCGGAAACGTCCCTGCGGGAAATGCGTCCGAAGCCGCCGCGCCCGCTGAAAACGCCGCGCCCGCTGAAAACGCCGCCGCGGCGGCTCCCGCCGGAACGGAGAGTGCGAAATGAGTCTCGAACTCCTGAAAAAACTTGATCCGGGATTGATCGAAATACCGTCCCGCGACGGGAAAATCCTCGTTTCCAACCATTTTCAGGGGCGTATTTTCTGCGAGATCGACGGCATTCTGCTCCACCGTTTCGTCGAAGAACTCGCGAAAAACCCCGACCCCGTGAATTTCAACAATCTGGGCGGCAACTCCTTGTGGCCGGCGCCGGAAGGCGGTCCTTTCGCTTTCAATTATCCCTGCGGCGCCGACTGGACGGTCCAGCCGGGGATCAATTCGGTGCGGACGACGACGCAGGAAGTTTCCGGCGAGCACGTCCGCATCGAAAAGGAGATCGAACTGGTCAACCGCAAGGGAACGAAACTGCGTATCGGTTTTTCCCGTCAGGTATTCGCCGACGATCTCGATGTCAACTACACGAAATTTCTACTCAAAGGCGTTTCGTACCGGACGATCGACATTCTGACGGTCCCGCGCAACATCAAACAGAGCGACGCGCTGATCTCCGCCTGGAGTTTGGAACAATTTCCGGGCGCCGAAGAAGTCTATACGTTCGGCTGTTGCGAAAACACGGCGGAAAACGCGGTCAACACGGATTTTTACGGCGACCCGTTGCCGCGTCTGACGGTCCGCGGAAAATATTTCGGTTTCCGGCTCGGCGGAGAACACCGGTTGCAGATCGGCGTCGCCGCCAAGGCGCATCCGCTTTTCATCGGCGCCTACAATCCGCGCCGGAATCTTGTCGTCCTGCGTTCGACCGAACTGCGCCACGACGGGCGTTATTTCAACATCGCCGACAACGATCAGCCCTCCGGGCCGTGGTCGGCGGGGGATATGTTCAGCATTTTCAACGGTTCGCGGGAACTTGATTTTCACGAACTGGAAACGATCGCCCCCGTCAATCTCAACGAGGACGGCACGGTCGGCGGCAGTGTGCTGGAATCCCGCACCTTCCTCCTGACGGGGGAACGGGAAAACCTGCGCCGCTTCCTCACGGAATTGATCGGCGTGCCCGCGGAGTTTCTGGGGGAAAAATGAGCGGACGCCCCGTCGCCGTCGTCGGGATGTCCGGCGGGGTCGATTCCTGCGTGACGGCTTACCTCGCCCGCGAAGCGGGATTCCGCGTCGTCGGGGCGATGTTGCAAATCAAATCCCCCGGGGCTTCGCGCGACGCCGACGAGGCGGCGTTTTCCGCCGCGGCGGAAAAACTCGGCATCGAAGCGAAAGTCGTCCCCGCCCCGGAATTCCGGGAAAAGGTGATCCTTCCGGCGGCGGCGCAGTACGGTGCGGGACGTACGCCCAATCCCTGTTGCATCGGCAACGCCGAAGGGAAACTCACGAAACTTTTCGAGGTCGCCGACGCGCGCGGCGCCTCCGGCGTGGGGACCGGTCATTACGCCGCGCTGAAAAAC
>JAKSOG010000180.1 GCA_024405715.1 Victivallaceae bacterium
GCCGCGCCGACGGGAACGATGAGAAACCCCGTCGCCGGACGCGCTCCGGCGCAATCGACCGTCACGGCGAAGGTCTGAAATTCCGCGTCGCTGTAACGGTCAAGAAGTTTTACGTCCGCGCGCAACGGCACGGCGGCGAGCCGCGCTTTCTGCTTCGCCCAAAAAGCGTCAAAATCATCCGGTGCCGGGTTCGACGGGATGCGTTCCGGCTCCACGCCCGCGCCGCCGTCGAAATGGCCGAAGGAAACTTCCCCGCGATCGTCGATGCCGCGCATTTTGCGCCCTTTTTCATCGACGAGTTCGGCGGTCAAACGGATGAAACCGGGACGGTCAAGCGCCGTTTCCAGAAAAACTTCGTCCCCTTCCTGACCGAGATCGAATTTCCCCGTTTGATCCGTGCCCGCGTCGTCGCGGAGCCGATAGACGACCCGCCCGCGCGGCAGGCGTTTCCCGTCCAATTTCGCCGAGAGCGAAAAAGTCACTTTTTCGCCGCAACGATACGACAACGCATCCTTGTCCGTCGCGACGTCAAGAACAAGTTTCCCGCGCAAGACGCCTTCCGGTAGCAAAACGCCGTATTCCCCCGCCGCCGGTGCTTTCCCCTCCGCGGGGACATATTCTTTGTCCGTGGTAAAAAGGATGCAGTCCGTCCGCACCGCTGCGCTCGTTGCCGTCAGCGTCACACGATGGATGCCCTTGACCAGATAAAACGGTTTTTTGCTCCGTGACCATATCCACGCGGGAGTGTCCAGCGTCGTCGCTTCATCGCCGACGGCAGACGACGACACGCCATCCACCGCCACCGTGCATTTGCGCCAGTTCTGACTGAAACTTAAATTGCGCACCCAAACGTAATAAGATCCCGTTTCCGGAAACGCATAATCCCCCTGCGCCCGGGCTTCTTTTTCGCCCGCCGTCAAAAATTTTTGTCCCGACGCCGCCCCCGCATTCCCCGAAACCCATTTTCCCGTTTCCGGAAACGATTCCGCCTCGATCAGATAATGCCCTGCCGCCGCAAATGCGAAAAGAAAAACGAACCATTGGATTTTCCGCTTCATCGAAAGATCTCCCGCTTTTTGTCCATACTATAACACGGACGTCTCCCGCTGTAAAGGCGTTTTTGTGCCGACGCATGGTATCTTTGTGCTTTTTTTGGCGAAGAAGGACAAGCGGAGCGAAAATGAAAGCCGACAAGAAAACGCTCCGTCTGCGCCGTTTCGACAAGGTGCGGCGCGAAGCGGAAAATCTCGGCAAACAAGAAGAGCAGAAAGAAAAGTTTGCCGCCATTGCCGACGGCTCGATCACCGTCGGGAAAAGGGATAACGGCTCGTCACGGCGTAGCCCCAGGGCGAAGACGGAACTTGAACGGACTCAAACGGACTTAAACGGACAAAATACCGCGCCAACCGACGCGGAGGACGATATTTGGGATGATGACGAAATGTCGGACGTGCCGTTTCAGGAAGCGGCAAGCGGAACGCAAGCGTATTATGACATCCCCTTCGGCAAAAGTGTCGATCAAGTGATCTCCGGAC
>JAKSOG010000181.1 GCA_024405715.1 Victivallaceae bacterium
GCCCATTCTTCTCGGCGATGCGGTGATGGCGCTTCCGGCATTGGCGGCGTTGAAAACTCTGTTGCCGAAATATTGCGCGCTGATCGTCGTCGCTCCGGCGGGACAGGCGGCGCTTTACGAAGCGTTGCCGCATATCGTCGACGAAAAGATCCTGCTGCAAAAACCGCATGCTTTCTGGCCGTGGGAAACCCGATGCGAATTGAAACGTTTCCGCGTCGGCGCGGGGATCCTTTTCAACAACTCTTTCCGCGATGCGCTGATGATGAAATGCGCCGGCATCCCGTATCTTTTCGGGTACGACGGGCGGCATCGCCGCATTTTGCTTCAAGGCGCCCTCCCCCTGCCGAAACGTCCGCGCGGACGGGCGATGAAGATCCATCAGGCGAATCTGTATTACGCCTTGGCGGAGGCTTTCGGGGCGGCGCCGTGGAACGGGCATCCCGTCGATCTCGTTTTGCCGCCCGGCATCGAACTTCCCGAAAAGGCGCGCGCCGTCACGGAAGGAAAAAAGTTGCTGGTGATCGCATCCGGCGCCGCCTACGGTGCGGCGAAACGCTACGGCGCCGACGCCTATCGCGAAATCGCGCGCGACTGGCTTGCTTCCGGCGGGACGGCGGCGGTCGTCGGCAGTGCTTCCGAGCGCGGCATCGCCGCCGAAGTTCTCCGCGGTCTGCCGACCGACCGGACGGCGGATCTCTGCGGAGAAACAACGCTCGCGCAGTTGATGAAACTTTTGAAAGCGGCACAAGTATGTGTCGCCAACGATTCCGGTACGATGCATCTGGCGGCGGCGCTCCGCGTTCCCGGCGCGACGGTTTTCGGACCGACGGATTATACCTCAACCGCTCCGGTCGGGCGATGGAGTCTTATCCTCTCGCCGACGGATTGCGCTCCGTGTCTGCGCCGCGTCTGCCCGAAAAAAGAGCATCTTTGCATGCGGCGGATGCCCTGGCAATGCGTCGGGGAAGAGTTGCGGCGTCTGGCGGAACCAGGACCCTTTTCAGACGAGATCGGCAAATTCCGCGCCGAGAAATGAAGCGAGTTTTTCCGGTTCGAGCAACACGACCGTGCCGATCCTGCCCGCCGAAACGCTGATGCGTTCGCAAAGCAAGGCGCTCTCTTCCAGAAAAGTCGGAAACGCTTTTTTCATCCCCACGGGCGAACAGCCGCCGTGGACGTAACCCGTTGCCGGCAGCAATTGTTTTTGCGGGATCATCGCGATGCTTTTGCTGCGGGATGCACGGGCTGCCTTTTTCAGGTCGAGTTCCGCATCGGCGGGGACGACAAAAACAAAAAAATCCCGTTCGGGATTGACCGTCACCAGCGTTTTGAAACACGCTTCCGGGGCGATGCCGATCTTCGCGGCGATGGACAACGCATCGATCCTGCCGTCGGAAACGTCGTAATCGCGCGCTTCACAGACGATCCCCGCCCCTTCGAGAAGCCGCGGCGCGTTGGTTTTGGTCATTTCCGCTCTTTATGGGGAAGTACGCCCGGGATCCGGTCGATCGCGGCGA
>JAKSOG010000019.1 GCA_024405715.1 Victivallaceae bacterium
CCTTCGCATCCGTTCCGTTTCTGGGACGAGCCCGACAAGATCAACACGGCACCGGCCCACCGCGCCCCGGGCCCGGCCAAGCGCGAGCACGCCAAGCCGCCGGGCGCGCCCTCCCAGGCGCCCGCTCCGACTCCCGCCGCGCTTCCCGCAAAAGTCGTTCCCCCCGCCGACAAGACCGTTGTCGTGCGCAGTCGCGACGAAATGCTCCGGATCGCCCGCGAGTTGACCGGACGGGCGAAAAAAGGCGACGCCGCCGATGCTCTGCTCGCCGATTTCGATGCGTTTTGCCGGACTTACGGAAAAACACGGACGCCCAAGGAGGAACGGGCGCTCCGCGACGTGATCGACGCGCTCGCGCCGATCGACGAGAAACAACGCTTTGCCGAAGCGAGAAACCAACAGCGCGCTTCTTTTGACCGCCGCAGCGGCGAAGTCCGCGCATTGCGCAAGGCGGAAGCGCAGCGAGCCGAAGCGGAAAAACGCCGTCGCGACGAAGAATTGAGGATGCGGCGTCTCGCCGAACGCGCCGCCCGGGAACGTTCGGTCGCGGAAGTGGAAAAATTTAAATCGGCCCTGATGGAAAACGCCGGGATGCTTTGGAATGAGTTTTTGCGTTGCGCCGCCGCGAACGAGGCACAAGCGTTTGCGCGCGCCGCGAAACAGGAGATCATTGCGCCGTCCGGAGCCGGGACGGAAGAAGCGGTCAAACTTCTCGCCGATTTTGAAGAATACCGCGCGGCGCTGACGGCGATCCTGCCGGAATACACCGCGTTTCTCGCGGGGGTGAAAAATCTGGAAAATCTTCGCATCAGCGTTTCTCTTCCCGGACACGGGATCGCACAGATCCTTTCCGTCGCACCGGACCGTCAGGCGACTTTTTGCGCCGCAAACGGGGCCGATTTTGTTTTCGCACTCGACGAAACGCACCGCCGGGAAACGATCCGCTTCCTTACGACGTTGGGCCGTACCCTGAAAATGAGCGACGGATCGGGAAACCGGGCGATTTTTTACTATGCGCTTTACACCGGAACTCCGACGCCGGCGGCGCTCGCCGCCGCGCCGGGCGGATTCTGGACGAAATATGCCGCGAAATGGAAACTTGTTTTCCCGAAAAGGTGATGATTTTATGAAAAAAGAATTGACGTTTTCGCTGATCGGCGGCACGATGCAGCCGGAAGTATCTTCGTTCGCCGATTTCCCGGCGATCCTTGAACTGGATGACGCCTGCTGGGCGCTGACCAGTATTTCCCGCTATGCGATGCGCGCCGACGCCCGACTGCTCGATTATCTCGACACGGACGGCAACGGCCGCATCCGCTGCGATGAAGTGCGCGAAGCGATCCGCTTTGTGCTGGAACACTTCGCATCGGGCAGGGGCTTCGATGCCGCCAGTTCCGTGCTGGATTTCGCCGATCTTGCCCCCGATCACCCCGACAGCACCAAAATCCGGTGCGCGGCGCAGAATGTTCTGGAAAAACTGGGGAAAGGCGGTTCCGGCTCCATTTCCATCGACGATCTCCGCGATAATCGCGAATTGCGGGCAAACGCCTCTTTCGCCGAGGGGGGGAAACTTCCCGTCGGCGACGGCGGTTCTCCGGAAGCGGAAAATCTCATCGGACTCATTTGCCGGTGTCTCGGCTGTCCCGCCGTCGGAATCGAGGAGGTCGACCGTTTTGTTTCCGGTGCGGCGCAGTTTATGAGATGGCGGGATAGTCCCTCCGCGGACCGGGAAAAAATTTTCCCCTTCGGCGATGCGACACGTCCCATCGTCGAAAAGGCGGATTCCGTCGAACATTGCGTGGACGACTATTTTCTGCAGTGCGAAACGCTGTCGTTCCTGTCCGGCGCCGACGGGCGTGCCCCGCGCCGGGAATTGAATGCCGATCCGCTTGACGCCGGAGAAATCGCCGACGTTCTGCAGAAACTCACGCTGGCGGAACCGCGGACGGACGGCGCGCTGGATCTGACGGCACCGCTTCACCCGCTTTACCGCGGCGCATTGCTGGAGAGTTTTTCGCTTGCCGAAACGCGGAAATTTCTTGATGCGGGTCGCCTTTCCCGCACCGGATGGGAAAATTTCAAGGCGCTGGTCGCCCCTTACCGGAAATGGCGCGCGGAAAAACCGGAATTCGGCGATTTTTTCAACGATTTTTCCGCGAGCGAGATCGCCGCATTCGCCGGACGCGCCGGATTTTCTCCTCTGGAAGACGCCATCCGCCGGAATCAAGACGTGGCGAGCGGTATCCGGTTGCTCTGCAAGGCATTGCTTTTTCAGCGCGATATGCTCAAGTTTCTGCGCAATTACGTTTCGCTGGCGGATCTTTTCGACTCCCGGTCGATGAGTATGCTCCGGCGCGGCGAACTTATTCTCGACGCGCGCCATTTCACCCTGATCACGCCGGTTGAAAATCTTGATTCGCACAAAAGGATCACGCAGGGAAGCAACATCTGCATCGCCTACATCGCCGTCGATTACGGCGCGGATGCCAAAGTCCCGGTGCAGACGATGGCGGTCGGTATTACTTCCGGTGATATGAAGCGGCTTTTCATCGGGAAACACGGCGTTTTCCTCGATCCGTCGGGTGCGATGCTCGACGCGGTGATCGTCGATTTCGTTGAACAACCGGTCTCCTTCTGGGAAGCGCTGAAAAGCCCCTTCGTCAATTTCGGGCGGATGATCGCCGAGCAGACGGACAAACTTTTTTCGCCGTCTTCCGCTCAAAAATCGTTGCCGATCGTGGTCGGAAATCCCGCCGCGCCGGCGGCGGCCCCGTCTTCCGGATTGTCGATGCTCGTGATGAGCGGCGGGATCGGGATCGCCGCGATCGGCGGCGCGGTGGCGTTCATCGCCAACACGTTGCGCACGGTGTCGTTTTTGTACATCCTTTGCGCCGTGGCGGGGATTTTTCTGCTTTTCAGCGGTCCGCCGACGATCCATTCGCTCATCAAACTGTTTCACCGCGATCTCGGTCGTTTTCTGGAAGCGTCCGGTTGCGCCGTCAATTTCCCGATGCGGCTTTCCAACCGGCTCGGATATTATTTTACCCGGAAACCCGGATACCGTTGCGTCGATTTGATCCCGTCCGGAAAAAGACGCACGGCACGATGGATCTTTTGGAGCGTGCTTCTGGCGATCGCGCTTGGCGTCGCGGGATTTTTCATCTGGCGTCATTTCCGTGCGGAAGACCCCGTGCCGGAAACACCCGTCCCGGAAAGTTTCTGCGAAACTTCCGCGGAAGATATTTCCCGCGAAGAGCCGGAAACGTCCGGAACACCGTCCGCGCCGGAAGAAAAACCGTGATTTTTTTGGGCGACCGCGTGAAAAATGACCGTCGGAAGGGTATATTAAGAACGTTCGACGCAATGAAATTGTTCATATACACATAAGGAATCTCTTTTTATGCAAGTTCCATTACTCGATCTTCGCGCCCAGTATGCTTCATTCAAAGACGAGGTCCTGCCGGTGATCGCCGAAATCTGCGACGCCCAGCAATTCATCCTCGGTGCCAAAGTGGAAGCATTTGAAAAAGAACTCGCCGATTACTGCCGTTGCCGCCGTACCATCGGCGTTACCAGCGGTTCGGACGCTCTCCTTGTCGCGCTGATGGCGGAAAACATCGGTCCGGGCGACGAAGTCGTCACGACGCCGTTCACCTTTTTCGCCACGGTCGGCGCCATCGTGCGGGTCGGGGCGACTCCGGTTTTCGCGGATATCGACCCCGTGACGTTCAACATTGATCCCGCCGCGGTCGAAAGCAAGATCACGCCGAAAACCCGTGCGATCATTCCCGTGCATCTTTTCGGACAGTCGGCGGATATGGATCCCATTATGAAGATCGCCGAAAAGCATCATCTCGTCGTCATCGAAGACGCCTGTCAGGCGATCGGCGCGGAATATCGCGGACGGCGCGTCGGTTCGATCGGCGACTACGGCGCGTTCAGCTTTTTCCCGAGCAAAAACCTCGGCTGTTTCGGCGACGGGGGAGCCGTCAGTTGCAACGATGAAGCCAAGGCCGACAAAATCAAAATTTTCCGCAACCACGGTCAGAGCAAGACCTATTACCACGAATATGTCGGCGGCAATTTCCGGCTCGACGCGCTTCAGGCGGCGGTGCTGTCGATCAAACTCCGCCGGCTTGATGCGTGGAGCGAAGCGCGCCGGAGCAATGCGGCCGATTACGAAAAATTATTCGCCGCCGCCGGATTGCTTGACGGCCGGATCACGCTTCCCGCCCGGGCGGCGTACCCCGTGCGCCACATCTATAACCAGTACTGCATCCGCGTGGCGGACGGCAGGCGCGATGCGTTGCGTGATTATCTGCACGCGCACGGCGTCGGTTGCGCGATCTACTATCCGCTGTCGTTGCATCTGCAACCGTGCTTCGCCGCGCTGGGCGGCAAGAAAGGCGACTGCCCCCAAAGCGAAAAAGCGACCGCCGAAGTGCTGGCGCTTCCCGTCTACGGAGAATGCAGCGCCGAACAGCGTCGCTTTGTCGTCGAAACGATCGCGGCGTTTTACCGGGGAGAATAAATGGGGCGCGACGCGAACAGCCGGCAGGCGTTTCAGACCTACGGGCGGCTGATCTCTTTCGCCCGGCCTTACTGGAAGATGCTGACGATCGGCATCCTCTGCGGCGTGCTTGTGGGCGGTTCGATGTTCGTCGCGTTGGTGATGGTGCCGCGTCTCGTCAACGTCGCGGAAACCAACATTTCCGGCGCCGGAGACAATCTGCGCCGTTCCGGCGCCGCGCGGAAGATCGTCGAAACGCTGAAAGACGACGCGCTTACGGATGCGGAAAAACAACGCGCCGTCGAAAAGATCCTGAAACCGGACGACCGCGATCCCCAATTGACCAAACTCGTCGAACAGGCGAAAAAAACGGTGCGTACCTTCGGACTTCCCTGCAAGATCGAAGGATACCGGATCGAATTTTTCTGGCCGAAGCATTTCACCTTTTCTCTGGTGGAAGCCGACGGACGGGTCGCCTGGCAACTTTTCGCCGTGTACGGCATCCTGTTTTTGCTGGCGTGGATCTTCAAATGCATCGCCAAGTATTTCAACGGCTATTGCACCCGGCGGGTCGGCGCCCAGGTGATCGCCGATCTGCGCGAAAAGATCTTCACCCGTTTGATCAACCAGTCGCTCTCCTTTTACGGCGACAGCGATGTGGGGCAACTCATCAGCCGCTGCACCAACGATACGAGCGCAATGGAAGACGCGATCTCCCATTCGATCGAGGATCTGACGGGGGCGCCGCTCCAGATCGCCGCCTGCGTGGTGGCGATCATCGTCGCCTGCCGTGAAAACAACAGTTTCACGCTGGCGATCATCCTTTTCATCGGGTTGCCGCTGATTTTCGTGCCGTTCCGCATTCTCGGAAACAAGATCCGCCGCATCTACCACGCCTGTTTCGGGCGCATCGCCGACGTTTTTTCGCGGATGCACGAAACGTTTTCCTGCATCAAGGTCGTCAAGGCCTACAATACGGAAAAACGCGAAGAGGAAGTTTTCCGCGACGCCAACCGGGAATATCTGCGGGAAGTTTTTCGCGGCATCACGTTTCAGCAACTGCTTTCGCCGATGATGGAACTCGTTTCGGTGCTGGCGGTCTCTTTTTTCATTCTCTATTCCTACCGCGACGGCATTACCGTCACGCAGCTGACGGCGTTGCTCGCGCCGGCGCTGATGGCGTCGCGTCCGATCAAGGAACTTTCCAAAGTCATCGTGATGATCCAGAAGTCGATGGCGGCGTCGGACCGCTTTTTCGCGTTGCTCGATGAAGATTGTTCGCTTCCGGAAAAACCCGGCGCCGTGGAGTTGAAGGACTTTCAATCGGAAATCCGCCTTGACCGCGTCGTTTTCCGCTATGAATCCAATACGGTGATCGACGATATGAGTTTTTCGTTGCCCAAAGGCAAGATTTTCGCCGTTGTCGGCGAGACCGGTTCAGGCAAGACGACCGTCGCCAATCTGATCGCCCGCTTTTACGACGTTTCCGGCGGCAGGATCACCATCGACGGGATCGACGTGCGCGATTACACGATTTCTTCGCTTCGCGCGCAAATCGGCGTCGTCACGCAGGAAGCGTTGCTTTTCAACGACACGATCGCGAACAATATCGCCTACGGCAAAAAGGACGCGACGCGCGAAGAGATCGAAAAAGCGGCGAAACTCGCCAACGCCCATGATTTCATTGTCGACGGACATCACGAAGAGGGTTACGACACCGTCGTCGGCGAAAAAGGATTCAAACTTTCCGGAGGCGAAAAACAGCGCATTTCCATCGCGCGGGCGATCCTCCGCAATCCTCCGATCCTCATCCTCGACGAAGCGACGAGCGCGCTCGACACGATCACCGAACGTCTCGTACAGGATGCGCTCAACCGCGTGATGCGCGACCGTACCGTTTTCGTCATCGCCCACCGTTTGAGTACGATCCAGAACGCCGACCGGATCCTTGTTCTCGACAGAGGAAAGATCGTCGAATGCGGTACGCACGACGAATTGCTCACGCGCAACGGCATGTACCGGAAGTTGCACGATACGCAATTCGGCGCATTATGATCCCGGAACGGTTGTTTTTTGCGGGCATCGGCGGTGCGGGAATGGCGCCGCTGGCGGAATTGCTTTTGCGCCGGAACTGCAGCGTTTCCGGTTCCGACGAAGTTGCCGGCGCCAATACCGAACGCCTTGCGCGGCTCGGCGCCGGAATCGTGATCGGTCATCGCGCCGAAAATCTCCCCGCGGAAACGCAATTGCTGGTCTATTCTTCCGCCGTGCCGCCCCAAAATCCGGAACGCCGCGCCGCCGCCGCGCGGGGCATCGCACAGATGCGCCGGGGCGAATTGCTCGCGGAATTCGCCCGGTATTACCGTCGGGTCGTCGCCGTTTCCGGATCCCACGGCAAAAGTTCCATCAGCGCGATGACGGCGCATATTCTGCGTGCGGCGAAGTTGGCTCCGGGCGTGATGATCGGCGCGAAAGTTTACGGCGCAACCGATGCCGACAACGGCGAAAACGACGATGTTTTCGTTTGCGAAGCCGACGAGTCCGACGGCACGCACGCATTGCTTTCCTCGGAACTCGGGATCGTGCCCAATGTTGACGGCGACCATGCCTGGAGCGTCGGAGGCGAAGAGAATCTCGCGGAAAACTTCCGCACGTTCGCGCACCGTGCCCGCCACCTGATCGCGGAAGATTCGCCGCAGTGCCGGGAACTTTTTTCCAGCCATGCCGACGTCCGCTTTATTCCGGTCGACGGAGAAAACGATTTCGCCGGATTTCAGGGGTTTCAGGCGACCGACGCCCGTTTCGCCGTCGAAGCGGCGAAGTTTTTCGGCATTCCGGAGGATGAAGCGGTGCGGTTTTTGCAAAGTTTCGGCGGCGTTGAACGCCGGATGCACGTCGTTTCCCGCGCCGACGGAGTCACCGTCGTCGAGGATTACGCCCATCATCCCCGGGAAGTCGCGGCGTCGTTGGCGTTGATGCGGAAAAAGTTTCCCGGAGAACATCTCCTCGTCGTTTTTCAGCCCCACCGTTACGCCCGGCTCGAACGCTATTTCGACGATTTCGTCGCCGTGCTCGGTACCGCGGATTCCCTGATCGTGACCGACGTTTTCGCGGCGTGGAGCGAAAGCGGCACGCGCACCGGCAAAGACCTCGCCGACGCCATTCCCGGCGCGCGGTACGGCGGCGGCGATTTTTCCCGCGTCGCCGAAATGGCGAAATGCGTTTCGCCGCGGCCGCTGGTCATCGCCGTCATCGGCGCCGGAAGCGTCAACCGGACGCTCGCTTATCTGTAAGAAAAATCTTGCAATCAAGCGGGAAAGAATGTATATTATAGAAAATAATAATAAAATAATATCTATTGCCCCTAAATTCTTGTCAAAGGACGGAAAATGAAAATCTACAATTTTGCGGCGGGGCCGGCGATGTTGCCGGCGGAAGTGATGGCCAAAGCGCAGGCGGAATTCACGAACTTCCAGGGTAGCGGAAGCGGCGTGATGGAATTGTCGCATCGCGGCAAATATTTCCAGCCGGTGATCGACCACGCCGAAGCCAACGTCCGTGAATTGCTCGGACTCGGCGACGACTATGCGGTGCTTTTCATCCAGGGCGGCGCGAGTATGCAGTTCGCGATGATCCCGATGAACTTCCTCAACGGCGGGACCGCGGATTTCGTCGACAGCGGCGTATGGAGCAACAAGGCCGCCAAGGAAGCGGCGCTTTTCGGCACCGCCAATATCGCCGCTTCCAGCCGTGAGAGCAAGTACGATCATATCCCCGCGCGCGCCGAATGGAAACTTACGCCCGGCGCCGGTTATATGCACATTACCAGCAACAACACCGTCGCCGGCACGCAGTATCAGGTCCTGCCCGAAGCCCCCGCCGGTGTCCCGCTCATCGCCGATATGTCCAGCGATATCATGTCGCGGCGCTTCGATGCATCGAAGTTCGCGATGATCTACGCCGGCGCCCAGAAAAACCTCGGCCCCAGCGGCGTCGCGCTCGTCATCCTCAAAAAGGAACTCGCCGCGCGTACCGACAACACCAAAGTCCCGACGATGCTCCGTTACAGCACCTACATCGACAACGGCTCGATGTTCAACACGCCGCCGACGTTCGCGATCTATATGCTCGGCCTCGTCACCGACTGGCTCAAGGCGCAGGGCGGGATCGCCGCGATCGAAGAGATCAACAACGCCAAGGCGGCGAAACTCTACGCTTTCCTTGACGAGAGCGGATTTTTCCGTTCGACGGTCGCCAAGGCGGACCGTTCGCGGATGAACGTCGTTTTCCGCACGCCCAGCGACGAGTTGGATGCAAAATTCGTCGCCGAAGCGCGCGCCAACGGTCTGACCGACCTCAAAGGACACCGGCTCGTCGGCGGATGCCGCGCCAGCATCTACAACGCGATGCCGATGGAAGGCGTCGAGGCGTTGATCGACTTCATGAAAAAATTTGAAGCCGCCAACAAATAAGAAAAAGGTCGTTTTTCCCATGCTCGGCAAAGCAAGTCTGCGTTTTCTGGAAAAATTTATGAATTCTTCCAGTCCCTCGGGGTATGAGGCGGAAGCGGCGAAATGTTTCCGCGATTACCTCGCCGGATGCTGTACCGTCGAGACCGACGTGATGGGCAATACCGTTGCGTCGCTCAACGAAAAAGCGAAAACGCGGGTGATGCTCGCCGGGCATTACGATGAGATCGGTTTTCAGATCGTCTATATTTCGGACGACGGATTGCTTTATTTCCGTCCCAACGGCGGCATTGACAAACTCAACGTCCCGTCGACCGAAGTCGAGATCCTCGCCGCGTCCGGGCGCGTCCCCGGCGTCATCGGCAAAAAACCCATCCATCTGCTCAAAGGAAGCGAACGCGACAAGGCGATCGAACTCGAAGAAATGTGGATCGACATCGGCGCCGAATCGAAAAAGGAAGCCGAAAAACTTGTTTCCGTCGGCGATCCCGTCGCGGTGAAAGCCAATTTCCGTTTCCTCGGGAAACATCGTTTCTGCTCCAAGGGGACCGATGACAAAGTGGGGGCTTTCATCGTCGCGGAAGTGATGAAACGTCTTGCCAAGCGGAAACTTGCCGTCGCCGTTTACGGCGTCGGCACGGTGCAGGAAGAGGTGGGGCTTCGCGGTGCGGCGACGAGCAGTTTCAAAATCGATCCGCAGGCGGCTTTTGTACTCGACGTCGGTTTTGCGACCGATCTGCCGAATGTTTCCAAGACTCAACTCGGCGACATCCGTCTCGGCGGCGGTCCGGAACTTTCCCGCAGTTGCGACAACAACGTCGCGCTCGGCAGGATCCTGCGCGCCGTCGCGAAAAAGCATGCGATCCCCTATCAGGAAGGCGCGGCGCACCGCGCTTCCGGCGGTACCGACGCCGCCCGCATCCAGTTGACCCGCGCGGGCGTGGCGACGGCGTTGTTGAGCATTCCCAACCGCTATATGCATTCTCCCGTGGAGATCTGCGATCTGCGCGATGTGGAAGCGTCGATCGACCTGCTCGTCGAGACCATCGCCGGATTGACCGGCAAAGAATCCTATATCCCCGGGTGCTGACGATGCGGCGCACCGCCCGCCCGATCGTCCGCCGCTATGTGCATACGGGGGGCTTCAATCAACTCGCGGGGAAATCGCTGGCTCCGGGAAGTGTCACACCGGAATCCTTGTACTGGAAATGGCGTATGATCTATGCGTTTTTCGCCATCGGGATCTTGGGCGCGGGCGTGGTCTCGCTCTGCTTTTTCTGAAATCTTATTCCCGGAACGTTACAGGGCCGAAAAGCCCCGACGGCAGACTTTCCCGCTCGAAAAATCTTGACCGCGCGTCATAGGGATTGTTGAACGGCAATTTTTCCCATATCTTCTGCGCGGCGGGCGAAGCGATCGCATTGGCGAGCGTGTTGACGACCGTGATCTCCAAAAGATTTTTCCCTTTTTTGAGCGCGTTGCCGAGCGGGAAACAATAGGGCGCATAAAGCCGTGTTCCCAAGTTCACGCCGTTGAGCCGGACTTGCGCCGCATAGCGGACGACGCCGAGATCAAGGAAATGTGCATTTTTTGCGGCGGTTCCGGAAAATTCCGTGCGGTAGACCGCTTCACCGCTGAAATAATCGCCGAGTTTTTCCGCCCAGTCTCCGAGTGAAACGGTAAACTCTTGTGCACCAACGGGATCCGTGATTTCGTAATCGTGCGCGCCCACTTGGATTTGGCGCGTCGCGCGTAAACGCCATTTCATTTCGGGGGCGGCGACGGTCTTTCCCGGAAATTCGGGCAATGCGTTCGCGTCCCAAGCCGATTTCCCGACGAGAAAGACGGCGCTTCCCCACGGCGGAAGCGTCCATTCCCACCGCCCCGCTCCGGAAGGCACGAGAAACAGTTTGCCCGTTTCCGCGTCGCAAAGCGCGACCGGGAAATTTTCCGCGGCGCGGTAACTGCGGGAAACGCTTTCTCCCGATGCATTGAAAAGCATATAAAGCGCTTCGCCGTCGGCAAGGATGCGTTTGCGGACGCGGATGCGCCAGTCCGCCGGTTCGACGGCAAGCGTCGGAGGAATTTCTGCAACCCGTTCCGTGGAAACGATTTCCGCGCCTTGTTCGCGCAGCGAAGCCAACCGCTTTTGCGCGGCTTTTCCCATTTTTGCATAGGGCGAGATCACCAACCGGTCGTAAACGGCGCGCCCCAGGTGAAGTTTGCCTTTTTGCCAACGCGCTTTTTCCAGAAGGTCTTCGTCGGCGTAATCGAAATCACATTGCCTTTCGAGCATACGGTAGGCGGAAAGTTCCTGCTCCTCGTATTTCGGGACGATGTTTTTCTGCGTCAATGTCGCCGTATCGAAAAAGAGCGCGTTGGCGACGGCGGGTTTCCCCAGCGCCGCCAGATACGACAACCGCGTCGAGTATTCGTGAAAGTTTTTGAGATGGCGCCACAGGGGATTGGATGCTCCGAAAAGCGGACGTTCCCCCGGCATATTGCCGCCGGAAGTCGAAAAGGGATAGACGCCGATAACGATGACGTTGACGCCGCAAAGGGCGGTGTAATCGACGAGGAATTTCAGTTGCGCGGGCGTCAGCCCCGCTCCGAACACGCCGCCGATCTCGGCGGAAACGAAACGGTTGCCCGTCTGGTTCGCGGCGCTGGATGCGAATTTCGGGAAAGGATGCAACCGCACGCCGGGCCAGATCTGGCGCCAGATGATGTCGATGCCGGGGAAGTCCATTTCGCGCAATGCCCGCAAGGTGTTGCAACCGTGGAAGTGAAACAGCGCGTTTTCCGGTTCGTCTTCGCCGTTGAAATGACCTCCCGACTTGAGATGATGTTTGCGGCACCAGTTTTTCAGCGGACGCAAATAGCGTTCGACGAAAAGTTGCGAAACGACGTCGCTGTAATCGCTCAGCGCCTGTACGACCTCGGGTCGCGCGGAAAAGCCGAGCATTGCGCCGACGAGCGGTTCGACGTCGTACCCCTTTCGCTTTTTGAATTCCGCGAAAAGGTCGTCGGTGTAGGGCAGACATCCGACGCGGTGGTGCGGCGCCGCCGGTTCGTCGGTGAAGGCAAAGAAAAATTCTTTTCCGAAACGGTCTCCGACGGCGGCGGAATATTTTTCGTGGGTCAGCGCGATGAATTTTTCCGTCACGCCCGGCGTCAGCAAATTGACGTAGGGCGCACGGGCAAAATCCGGCGCATCGACGGCGATCCGGTATTTCCCTTTTCCGTCCGGGACAAGCGTTTTGCGCGCGAATTTTTTCGGGTCCGCGGCGTACACCTGTCCGCAGGCGCCGCCCGACGGCCAGCCGCCTTCGTCGTACAGATAGCAACTCATTTTCAGGCGTTTGCAGGTGTCGGCGATCAACCGGATCTTTTGGAAGAACGCTTTGGAAAGATATTTCGGCGCCATTTCCGACATCAGCGTGACGTTGCATTCCGGCGGCATCGGGTGGGGACAGACCGAACGGACGCCGAGCGCCGCCATATTTTCGAGTTGGGCGACGATCCTGCCGTCGTCGAGTTTGCCGTTGAGCCACCAGAAATAACCGGTCGCATGGATCGCGGGCGGATTGCGGAATTTACGCGCATCGAACATCGCCGGAACTCCTTTTTTTTGCCGAACTTTTCTTTCCCGGAGTTAACATACCGTCAAAACGGCGCAATGCAAGGATTTTTTGCAACGGAAAATGAAAAAACGGCGCTGTGCCGTCACAAAAAAAACGGAAGCGCTCCGTCAAGTGCGGAACGCTTCCGGAAAAAAGGACCTTTCCCGAAATGATTATTCGTTCGTCGCGTACCAGATCCCGCCGCGTTGCCTGAACGTGATCGGATTTGGTTTGACGACGACGTGCCCGTTGTTTTTTTCGGGGGCAGGATCTTTGAAGGAGATCACCGCGGTATCCGCCGTCGGGTGCGTGACTTTGCCGATTTCAAGTTTGCAGAACATTTCACTCATCTTTTTGTCGCCGCAGACAAACATCGCCGCCATATCGCGATCTTTGTCGTCCGGGAGGAAGCACGCGGCGAACGCTTTGGAATCCTGTTTTTCCGCCGCCTTCTGCATCGCCTTGAAGGTCGCTTCCGGCGAACGGTTTCCGCCGCATCCCGCGAGAAAGACGATCCCCGCCATGCAGAGCAATGCCGACAGCCATTTCATTTTTTTCATAAAAAATCCTTTCCTTTGGTTTCCGGCGATTTTTCCGCCGTCAATAGAAAAAACGGAGCATTCGTCCTTTTTTTGACATAAAAAACGCATTTTCTTGAAAAAAATCGTGAAAAAAGATATATTTCAAGGTATGAGAAAGATCATTCACGTTGATATGGACGCCTTTTTCGCTTCGGTCGAACAGCGCGACCGTCCGGAATTGCGCGGGAAACCGGTCATTGTCGGGGGCTCGCCGAAAAAACGGGGCGTCGTTTCGACCTGCAGTTACGAGGCGCGCGCGTTCGGCGTCCATTCGGCGATGCCGACGGCGACGGCGATGCGGCTTTGTCCGCAGGCGGTGCTGATTGAACCGGATTTCCGCCGTTACCGGGCGGCGAGTCTGACGATCCGGCAGATTTTTCTTTCGGTGACCGCGCTGGTGGAACCGGTTTCCATCGACGAATGTTATCTTGACGTGACGGAAAATCTTTTGCACCGCGCGTCGGCGACGCGCATCGCTGAATATCTGCAACGGGAAATTTTTTTGCGGACGAATCTTACCGCGTCGGCGGGGGTGTCGTACAATAAATTTCTCGCCAAAGTCGCTTCCGATTATAAAAAACCCGCGGGACTTACCGTCATCGAACCCGACGAGGCGGAACGCTTTCTTGACGCGCTGCCCGTCGGGAAATTTCACGGCATCGGCGAGGTGTCGGCGAAAAAACTCGCGGCGATGAATATCCGTACCGGGCGCGATTTGCGGCAACTGCCGCGCGAAACTTTGCACGCGATGTTCGGCAAGGCGGGGGATTTTTATTACGACATTGTGCGCGGCGTCGACGAACGTCCCGTCGAACCGGAAGGCGATCCCAAATCGATCAGCCGCGAGATTACGCTGCCTGCCGATACGGGGGATCGCCGCAAGATCCGCGTCATTTTGCGGACGCTGGCGCGCAAAGTGATGCGCCGCACACTGAAAGAGGGATTTCTCGGACGGACGCTGACGGTGAAGATCCGCTTTTCCGATTTCCGCGTCGTTACCCGTTCGGAAACGCTGGAAAAGATCGTTTCCGGCGGCGAAGAACTGGGGCGGATCGCGGTCGCGCTCGCCGACAAAGCGGATTTCGCGGGAAAAGAAGTCCGTTTGCTCGGGGTGGGGCTTTCCAATTTGTTTCCCGCGGACGCGCCGCGTTTCGAGCAACTTTATTTTGACTTCGATCCCCGGCAGGGCGATTGAAAAATCAATTTCCGCCGCTATATTAAGGCGGAGACTTTGTATGACGGACCGGAAAAAACAGGCGATGCTCCTCGGATTGGGGCTGGACAACCGCGACGGGCATAAGCGCATCACCCGCGGCGACGATTTTTATCTCGTCGGCGGTTCCGAGGAGACCCATGAAAAAATGGTCGAAACGACCATCCGGTTCCACGAAAAGCTCGACCGCAAAGGCAAAGTTCTCGCCGATCTTTCCCGCGAAGAATTCCGCGACCTCATGCAGGAAGCCGCCGGAAAATAAACGTTGCACCGCAAAAAAGCGGACGGTTTTCGCCGTCCGCTTTTTTTTGCTTGCGCTTTTTATTTGTTGAGCGAGAAATCGAAGTTTTCGATCTCTTCCGGCAGATCGGGGATGTCGCAGGGCATCCCGCCGTTGCGGATCGACTGCGCGCCGAGGATCCCCGCCGCCACCGCATAACGCGCGCCCTGCGGCGTCGAAACCGGTACCGCTTTGCCCCGCAGTACGTCGATGAAATTATTGACGATGACGGGGTCCGCGCCGCCGTGACCTTTCCCCGGCGGCGGCAAACGATAGGTGATGTCGCCGTCGCGCCGGAAACTGTCGGTACGCCGCGTCCAGACTTCAATGGTCGTGCCGTCGTCGCCGTCGCCCATATTCTCGATCCGCCCCTGCGTGCCGATCACCGTGTAGTTGCGGCAGGCGTCCGGCGTGAAGTGGCATTGCAGATAACACGCCTGCACGCCGTTGGCAAGTTGCAGATTGACCATGTTGATGTCTTCGTTATTGACCGTCGGATAATAATCTTTCAACGACGAAACCGGCCAATGATCGTTCGTCCAAAACGAAGTGATGCTCAATTTGTCCTTGAAGAGATGCTCGTTCCCCGCCGGACGGCGCGGCACTTTGTCGTAAACCGAGAGCGAACCGATACCGTTCACCCGCACTGTCCGCGAATCCGCCAGCCAATGGATGATGTCGATGTCGTGCGCGCCCTTTTGCAACAACAGCGAACAGGTGTTCGCCCGGTCGGCGTGCCAATCCCGGAAATACGCATCCCCGCCGTACGAAATGAAGTGACGGCACCAGATCGCTTTCACTTCCCCGATCATGCCCGATTGAATGATCTCACGCATTTTATTCGTGAAATTCATATACCGCATATTGTGACCGAGCATCAACCGCGTTTTGTTCTCTTTCGCCGTTTGCAAGATGTGATCGGCGCCGTCGAGCGTGATCGCGATCGGTTTTTCCAGATAAACTGCAACTTTGTGCTTCAAACAGAAACAGGCGATCTCTTCATGCGTGAAATCCGGCGCCGTGATGAAAACTCCGTCCGGATTTTCCTTTTCGATCATCTCGCGATAGTCGGCATAGGTTTTCGGCGTGTGCTTGAACTTTTCTTCGTGCCGCTTCACAAATCCTTCCCGTTGAAGCGGATACAAATCCGAACCGGCGACCACTTCCACGCCGTTTTCCGGCTGATGCGCCCAGTCCGAAAGTTCCCCGCGTCCGCAGGATCCGATCACACCCAAACGAAGTTGCTTTTCCATAAAATCTTGCTCCTTGTTTTACGTTGCGTTCTTAAAATACCGCTTAAATCCCGCCGTGTAAAGGATAGAAAAATGCTTTTCATGATAGAAATGTGCCCTAAGATCGCAAATATCACGTTGCGAATAGAGAATGATGTGGACGGCGCGGATGCTCTCCCGGCGGTCGGGTAGTACGACGGACTTCCCCCGACGGACAAAACGGACAATCCCGCCCGCATTTGTGGTTTTGTCAAATAAGATATGACCGGCGTTTTGCACGGCGACCGACGCCGTCAAGCCCCGAAATGTGGACGCTGTCCGTTAACGTCCGTAAAAGTCCGTTTTGTCCGTGAAAGTCCGTTGGGGTGGACCGCGCAGCTGCCGGGCAACCCGCCGCGTCTATTGCGTTATTTTTCCGCGAGTATGGCTTTGAGGGCGCGGGCGAGTTGATCGGGGCAACTCGTGGGTTTGTTGCCGCAACGGATGCCTTCAAGGCGGGCGATGACTTCATCGACGGGCATATTTTCGACGAGTTTGGCGAGACCGAGGGTGTTGCCCGGACAGCCGCCGACGATTTTGAGCGAACGGAGGATCTTTTTGTCATCGGAAAGTTCGATGAGCATTTCCTGACTGCAGACGCCTTGCGTGCGGTAGCGGTAAAGCATATCAATCCTCCAATTTTTTATGCCAGAAATCAAGTTGCGCCGCGACTTGCTTGAAGCCGGTCCCCCCGGCGAGATCGCGTTTGGCGACGCTGGCGCGGGGATCGAAAAGGCCGGGGAATTCCGCAGTGGCTTCGGGGATGGTCTCGCGCATTTCATCGAGCGACGTCCCGTCAAGTCGTTTGCCCTTTTCCCGGCAGTATTTCACGAAACTTCCGACTTTGCGGTGGGCGTCGCGGAAAGGCACGCCCAGTTCGACGAGTTTTTCCGCGAGATCGGTTGCCATGAGCGCGGGGTCGAATGCGGCGGCGGCCATTTTTTCGGCTTTGGGTTTCAAAGACGCGATCATCGGGGGATAGACGGCGAGAATGGCTTCGGCGGTATCGACGGCGTCGAAAAGGGCGACTTTGTCTTCCTGCAGGTCGCGGTTATAGGTCATCGGCAGACCTTTGCAGAGCGTGAGCAACGTCATCAGATCGCCGCAGAGCCGTGCGCTTTTGCCGCGGGTCAGTTCGCAGACGTCGGGATTTTTTTTCTGGGGCATCAGACTGGAACCGGTACAAAACGCATCGTCCAGTTCGATGAAATCGAATTCCTGACTCGACCAGAGGATGAGGTCTTCGGAAAGGCGCGAAACGTGCATCCCGAAAACGGCGAGCGCGGAAGCGAATTCGACGGCGAAGTCGCGGTCGGCTACGGAATCCATACTGTTGCGGGTGACGCGGTCGAATCCGAGTTCGCGGCAGACGGCATCGCGGTCGAGCGGAAGCGTGGAACCGGCGAGCGCGCCGGATCCCAGCGGCATGACGTTGAGCCGTTTGCGGCAGTCGGCGAGCCGTTCCGCATCGCGGTCGAGCATTTCGACGTAGGCGAGCAGATGATGGGCGAAAAGCACGACCTGTGCGTGTTGCAGATGGGTGAATCCGGGCATGATGAGGTCGGGGTATCGCGTACCGAGATCGACCAGCGCCTTCTGGAAGATGCGGATCTTTCCGATCAGGAGGTCGGCTTCGCCGCGCAGATAGAGCCGGATGTCGAGTGCGATCTGGTCGTTGCGGCTGCGGCCGGAATGGACGCGCGCGCCCTCGGCGCCGAGTTTTTCGATCAGGGCGCTTTCGATATGCATATGGATGTCTTCAAGGGCGATGTCGAAGCGGAAGTTCCCGTCGTCGATCTTCTTTTCGATTTCGAGCAGTTCCGCGCGGATCGCGTCGGCGGCGCTTTGCGGGATGATCCCCTGCGCGGCGAGCATTTTGACGTGGGCGCGGCTTCCCGCAATGTCGCAACGGTAAAGCCGTTTGTCGAACGAGATCGATTCGGAATAGCGTTTGACTTCTTCCTGTGTCTGACCGCTGAAGCGGCCCCCCCAAAGTGCCATAATCTCCTCCCCGGGAATGGATGTTGTGTCTATAATCTACCGCCGGAATGCCGCTTTTGCAATCGGCGGCGCCGGATTTTCCGGCATCGCGACGTTGACGGCGAACGTGCGCAACGCGAGTTCTTCCGGCACGTTGAAGCGCAGCGTGGCGAGCAAAGTTTCCGCTTCGGCGAGAATTTTTTTGCCGCGCGCAAGATCCATTGCGACCGGTCCTTCCGTGAAAGCCTCGGGATGGGGCAGATCGGCGAAAGCGATGCCGTTGCCGAGCATATAACATTCGGCGGCGAACGTATGCAATGCCGCGAGCATATGACCGCGGCGCCGCATATAGATCCCGGCGGCGGCGTACTGGCGGCGTTCTTCCAGATTTTTGACGAAAACGGGGTCGTCCAGTTGTTTCGCCGTCTGCATCTGCGCCGCGAAATCGGCTTCGCTTTGGGCGTCGGCTTCTTCGGCGAGCCGGCCGAAGATCGCGACGAGCGTTTCCGCGGCTTCTTCGGCGGCGCCGAGGTCGCCGTCGCGGTGCGCGACGAGCCGGGAAAGCACTCCGAAAAGTTCTTCCGCGAAAGCGAGCGCCCGCCGGGCGGTCGGCAACGAGATCAACCGGCAACGGCTCCGGGTCGTCGGCAACAATGCGGAAACGTTGGCGGTCAGGAGCATGATCAGCGTGGATCTCGGCGGCTCTTCGAGGGTTTTGAGCAAGGCGTTCTGCGCCTGGGAATTGAGCCGGTCGGCGTCTTCGATCACGCCGATCTTGACCGGAAAAACTTCGCTGCCCGTCAGGGAGAGCGCGTGGAGGAAACTGCGCATCGTGTTGGGTTCGGGATTGTCGGATTCTCCGACGCGGATCTGGTACATTTTTCCGCAGGGGGTCAGCGAATGCCACTCCGGATAGACGTTTTCTTCAAGTTTCCGGCAGTAAGGGCAGGAAAGGTCGGGCGCGCCGTCGCGGGGACGGGGACAGCCGCCGATCTGTGCGAGCACGACGGCGAATTCCCGGCGGATTTCCGGATCGTCGCAACGGATGAGAAAACTGTGTCCGAACCGTCCGGCGTTGCGGGCGCGGCACAACCGGGCGACTTCCGCGGGATAGGGCGCGGCGTATGTAGCGAGGAAATTCATCGGCGGTCGCGAGGATTTCCCGTGCGATCACGTCGGCGTCGCGGTCGGCGTCGACGATTTTGATCCGTTCGGGCGCGACGGCGGCGAGGTGGAGAAATCCCTGCCGCACGCGACGGTGAAAAGCGATGTCTTCGGCTTCAAAACGGTCGTTCTCCCCCTGTGTTTCGGGGCGCACGCGGGTGCGCTCGAAGCCGCGTTCGGGCGCCAGATCGAGCAGGATCGTCAGATCCGGACGGCAATCGCCGACGGAAAAATCGTTGAGTGCGAGCACGGTTTTTTCGGAGAGTCCCCGCGCCATCCCCTGATAAGCGGTCGATGAATCGGAAAAACGGTCGCAGAGGACGATCTTGCCGCTTTTCAGCGCGGGGGCGATGACTTCGCGGACGTGCTGACTGCGGGCGGCTTCCATAAGCAGCAATTCGGTTTCGGGGTGCAGCGTTTCGCCGCCGTGATGTTCCTTGACGATCGCGCGCAATTTTTCCGCGAGAGGCGTGCCGCCGGGTTCGCGGGTGCAGATGCACTCGCAACCGCGGGCGCCGAGCGACTCCGCCAGACGGTGGAGTTGCGAACTTTTTCCGGCGCCTTCGGGGCCTTCGAACGTGATGAAAAAACCTTTGCCTTTGCCCATATTCCGAAAAAACGAAGAAAAAACCATTATTTTTCGCTTATAGAATGTAGTTCCATTTGCCGGGAAGTTCAAATCGTGGTATATTCTATTTTGTGATTTTTCGATGTTCCGTCAAACAAAAAGGTGGATTTATGGCTAAAGAACTGTCCCGTTCCAGTTATCTGGAAAAAAACGTCGGCACCTTTGCCGGTGAGTTGCAAGGCGGCAATCGGCGCTACGACAAGATCGACGACCTGCGCTATGGTACCAATCCGCATCAATGCGCGGCGTGTTACCGTCCCGTCGGCGGTTCCGGCGTCATCGCCGATATGAAGATCGTCAAGAACGGCAAAAGCGGTCTGTCGCAGACCAATCTGGAAGATGTTTCCGGCGCACTCAACATCGTCAAATTTTTTGACGCGCCGGGATGCGCGGTGATGAAACACGTCAATCCTTCGGGCGCGGCCGTCGCGGTCGGCGGGGAATCTCTCCGTGACGTTTACCTCAAAGCGCGCGACGCCGACAGCCGGGCGGCATTCGGCAGCGTGGTCGCTTTCAACACCGAAGTCGATGCCGACACGGCGCGCGAAATCATGTCGACATTCGTCGAATGCGTGGTCGCGCCTTCGTTCGCCCCCGGCGTCGCCGGGATCTTCAACGACGCCGAGACCTACAAACTCAACCGGCATGTGCGGATCCTGCAATGCGGGGAGATCGGCAAACTGCCCCGTTTCACCGGCGAGGAAACGGAAGAATGCAATACGCTGAAAGTCCTTGCCGACGGTACGCTTGTGGTCGCGGCGCCGCTGACGACGTCGTTGCGTTCGATCGCCGATCTCAAACCCGCCGAAGGGGAAAACGCCCGTTGCGGCAAAGTGAGCGCGCAATGTTCCGCTTCGCGGGAACGGCTCGAAGATCTTCTCTTTTCCTGGTACGTCAATCTGAGCGTCCGTTCCAACGGCGTGGTCATCGCCAAAAACGGCCAGACGCTTTCGGTCGGCACGGGGGAACAGGACCGCGTCGGCGCGATCGAGCAGGCGATCGCCAAATTCAAACAGAAATATACCGGAAACGGCACGCTGGATGACGCGGTGATGTCCAGCGACGGATTTTTCCCCTTCGAGGATGGCGTCGAAACGGCGGCGGCGGCGGGGATCCGGACGATCATCGCACCCGCAGGTTCGCTCCGCGATGCCGACGTGATCCGGCGCGCCAACGAACTCGGAGTCGCGCTCTATCACGCGCCCGAACGCATCTTTTCCCACCACTAACGGAGGATTTCATTATGTCGAAACTCGATTCCACGACGAAACGCCGGATCGACCGCTCGATCGGATCGGCGCTGTTCAGCGATACGGAACGTATGGAAATGTGGTTCGCCGATCATTGGAAGCGCATCGCCGTCGCGGCGGTCGCGCTGGTCGTCGCCGTAACGGCGGTGTTCGCGGTGGTGCGTTACGCGCGAGCCCGCGAGGTCGAAGCGGCGCGGACGCTCCAAAAAGCGCCGACGGACGCCGAATTGACGCAGGCGCTGGACAAATATCACGACAGCGTCGGCGCGCCCTATGAGCGTACACGCTTG